>JANMMM010000058.1:0-6861 GCA_031373225.1 Phyllobacteriaceae bacterium
TATTTCCAGGTGATGGCCGAGCCGGTTTCGACCTGCGTCCACGAAATCTTCGAGCGGTCGCCCCGGCAGTCGCCGCGCTTGGTGACGAAATTATAGATGCCGCCCTTGCCGTCCTTGTCGCCCGGATACCAGTTCTGCACGGTCGAATATTTGATCTGCGCATCGTCGAGCGCGATCAATTCCACGACTGCCGCATGCAGCTGGTTTTCGTCGCGCTGCGGCGCGGTGCAGCCTTCGAGATAGGAGACGTACGACCCCTCCTCGGCGATGATCAGCGTGCGCTCGAACTGACCGGTGTTTTTCTCGTTGATACGGAAATAGGTCGACAATTCCATCGGGCAGCGCACGCCCTTCGGCACGTAGACGAACGAGCCGTCGGTGAAGACGGCGCAGTTGAGCGTGGCGAAATAATTGTCCGCGACCGGCACAACGGTGGCGAGATATTTCCGCACCAGCTCCGGATGTTCGCGGATGGCCTCCGAGATCGAACAGAATATGACACCCGCCTTGGCCAACTCGTCCTTGAAGGTCGTGACGACGGAGACAGAGTCGAACACCGCATCGACAGCGACGCGCGGCTTTTCGACGCCCGCCAGAATTTCCTGTTCGCGCAGCGGGATTCCGAGTTTGGCGTAGGTCTTCAAAAGCTCAGGATCGACATCCTCGAGCGAGCTTGGCCCCGGCATGTTTTTCGGGGCGGAGTAGTAGTAAATATCCTGGTAGTTGATCTTGGGATAATTCACCCGCGCCCAGACCGGCTCTTCCATCGCCTTCCAGCGCTCGAAGGCCTCAAGCCGCCAGGCCAGCATCCATTCCGGCTCGTTCTTTTTGGCCGAGATGAAGCGCACCGTGCTTTCATCAAGCCCGATCGGCGCCTTGTCGCTCTCGATGATGGTTTCGAAACCATACTTGTACTGATCAACGTCAATCAATGCGACTTGATCGATGGTTTCCTGGACGGCCGCCATCTTTAATTCTCCTGGCTCGAAGGGTTCAAGGCCCTACAGTCGTTGATGCGCATCGGCGCGCCGGATTGCTTTGATATATAGGCTTTTTGGCTGGCAAATCCAGCAATGTTCGCAGCGTTGGTCATTATGCCGCCCTCGCGCTGCGCCGGGAAATCACGTCTCTCAAGGCGCTTTCGAACAGGGTCAGGTCACCTTCCGTCGTCTCGTGGCCGACGGACACGCGCAGCGCGCCGCCGAGCTTTCCAAGGCCCATCGCCTCCAGCACATGGCTCGCGCCCAGCCTGCCGGACGAGCAGGCGGAACCGGCGGAGAGCGCGACGCCGGCAAGGTCAAAGGCGATCTGCAGGGTTTCGGCTTTGAGGCCAGGGATTGTGAAGAAGATTGTGTTCGGCAGACGCTCCACGCTTGCGCCGTGAATGACAGCGTCGGGCGCATGGCACAGGATAATGGTTTCGAGAGCGCCGCGCTTGGTGAACAGCGCTTCCTTTTTCAAAAGCCGTTCTTTCGCCACCCGCGCCGCCGCGCCAAATCCCGCGATCAGCGGCAGCGCCTCAGTCCCGGCCCGGTGGCCCTTCTCCTGCCCGCCGCCGCGAAGCAATGGTGACGGCATAAGGAGTGTTGAAAAAGAAATCAGAGCACCGACGCCCTTGGGGCCGCCCATTTTGTGGGCGGAGAGAATCATGAAATCGGCGTAACCCTCTGACATGTCGAGCGGAATGCGGCCCGGAGCCTGCACGGCGTCAACAATCAGGATGCCGCTATGGGCTTTGACGATGGCGGATATTTCGGCGATGGGCTGGATCACGCCGGACTCGTTGTTGGCGAGCTGGATGGCGACGAGGGGCAGGCCCTTGGACTTGTCGTGGGCGGCAAGGGTGTCGGCCAGTGAGGCTCCAGCCTTCCCCCTTGCGGGGAAGGTGGGCGCGGAGCGCTCGGATGGGGGTGGTGAGGAAGATGCTGAAGACCAAGAATAAAGCGCCAGTCCTGCAAGCGCGGCACTTCCCTCACCACCCCCATCCGTCCGCTTCGCGTCCACCTTCCCCGCAAGGGGGAAGGCTGGAGCCACGCGACCGTCAGCATCGACTGAAAATATGATTATATCTTCCTTCGCAAACCTTCCGCCTGAGAGCACCGCCGGATGCTCCACCGCCGACACATACAGCTTCGACATTGTGAGCGGCCCGCGCCCCATGCGGTAATCCGGCGTCAGCGCCAAGTTTGCCCCCTCCGTCGCTCCGGAGGTGAACGTGACCTGCTCAGCCTTGACATTGACGAGTTCAGCGACGGCGCGGCGCGCTTCTTCGATGATGGTGCGCGCCTTGCGGCCTTCGGCGTGAACAGAAGACGGATTACCCGCCAGCTCCAGCGCCGCGATCATCGCCTCGCGCGCCTCGGGCAGAAGCGGTGCAGTGGCATTGTGATCGAGATAGGCGCGGCTGCTGGTCATTTTTTCCTCGCGCCAGTTCAAGGTTGGCGGAAGTTGCTATTTTCTTGAAATTCAAACCTGATTTGCTCTATGGAGGCCGCGCGGAAGGCTTGGGGCCGGACTTTTCAGTTTTGAATGGTTCTAAACTTACCTAGGCAATGCGCTCCCGCCCGTCAAGCTTTTGCGCGGAATGAATGACAATTAACGCGCGGGCAAAACCGCGCACCAGCCGTTTGGATCTGCCATGCCCGAAGTGATTTTCAACGGACCCGCCGGACGGCTCGAGGGCCGTTACCAGCCGTCCAAGGACAAGGGCGCGCCGATTGCGATGGTTTTGCATCCGCACCCGCAGTTCGGCGGCACGATGAACAACAAGATCGTCTACGACCTGTTCTACATGTTCCAGCAGCGCGGCTTCACCACATTGCGCTTCAATTTCCGCGGCATCGGGCGCAGCCAGGGCGAGTTTGACCATGGTTCGGGCGAATTGTCGGACGCGGCGCAGGCGCTCGACTGGGTGCAGTCGCTGCATCCGGAATCGAAGACCTGCTGGGTGGCCGGCTATTCGTTCGGCTCGTGGATCGGCATGCAGCTTCTGATGCGCCGCCCGGAGATCGAAGGCTTCATCTCGGTCGCGCCGCAGCCGAACACCTATGATTTCTCCTTCCTCGCCCCCTGCCCCTCCTCCGGCCTCATCATCCACGGCGACCAGGACCGCGTCGCGCCGATGAAGGACGTGCAGGTGCTGGTGGACAAGCTGAAATCGCAGAAGGGCATCACCATCACCCACAAGACCATGGAAGGCGCGAACCATTTCTTCTCCGGCATGGGCGACGAGCTGATGGCGGAATGCACGGATTATCTCGACCGGCGGCTGAATGGGGAATTGGTGGAGGTGCGGCCGAAGCGGCTGCGGTGATGAAATTCGTTGTTTTTTGCGGAGCGAAGAAGGGCTGAGAACTGCGAAAGACTCAAACAAAAGCCCCGAGGAACGCTCGGGGCTTTGAATTTGGTGCGGGTGAGTGGATTTGAACCACTCGCGGACTTTCAGCCTAACCTAAGGTCACTCCAAATTTATGTAGAAAGCGTGGTTGCTAGTCACTTACCCCGCAGTACCGCCAGTGCACCCAATGCCGTCTTATACGTTGCTGTCATAAAAGTCTCCTTGAGCAAGTTGAGATTGATAACCCAATCAAAGCAGAGCCAAGTGATGAACAACCACGCACCTACATCTCCAATGGCGATACCCAAGGTCGTTAACGCTGAACCTTAAAATCGTCACCCAATACATATGCTGAAACCCGCAATAATTCAAGGTTGTGGTTCATGAGAATAGCTTGAGCCCTCGCCTTCCTCTCCTCACTCTTGAAATAGCCCGCCGGGTTCCAGATTACCGACCTCTCCCGCCGCGTCGCGGGCCGACTGCTGCTTGACCATAAGAACCTCTCCCTCCCTGAAGCAGCGCTCTTGCATATGGGATTTTGAGCAAGACTGCCGCTGGCCCCGTCATTCCGGGGCGGCGCAGCCGAACCTGGAATCCAGAGTGGAGTAAGCGGAAATTGTCTTCGTTCGTTCGGACCGCAACCGGCCGGCACGGAGATACTTGGCGTTTCTGGCCATCCAAGCCCAGACCGAGCCCGATTCTGCAAACGCACAGCTCTGGATTCCGGGTTCCGCTCACGCGGCCCCGGAATGACGGGAACGACGGAGTTGCAGAAGCGCGCCCAAAGCGGCTGCGGCCCCTCCCCTACACAGCCACCCTTATGCTCGCCCCCGTGCGCCGGCCTTGGCAGGCGGTGATCCGCCAATCATTCGCCTCAGCGATTTCCTTGACAACTGACAACCCGAGGCCACTTCCCTCCGCCGCATCCAGATCGCGGTCCAGCCGCTCGTTGCGCTGCAGCGCTTTCTCAAAATCAGCGCCGCCCAGCCCCGGTCCGGTGTCGTGCACCTCGATGCGATGGCCTTTGCCATGGCGGCGCAGGGCGATGAGGACGCGGCCTTGGCGCGTGTATTTGATCGCGTTGGAGACAAGATTGGCGGTGACGCGCATCAGCGGATAGGCGGCGATTGCGCCGTCGGGCGCAGCAAGCACGAGACGCAGCTTGAGGCCTTTGGCGTCGGCTTCTGCGGAAAACATGTCGGCGATGCCGCGCAGGACTTCATGCAGACCGGGCTCGGGCGCGGCTTCCTTGGTCTCCCGCGTGTGTTTGACGCCATCGTTAACGCCGCCTTCGGCGGGCGACAGCGGCATGTCGTCCTGCGGCGTTTCCGCCAAGCGCTCAGCGACCAACCGCTCCATATAGGCAAGCGCCGACTCGATCTGCACGGAATCCTTGGCCTTGCCATCCTCAGGATCAAGCATCTGGCGCAGCGACAGGCGCAGGGCGTGCATCGGCTGACGCAGGTCATGCACCGTGTCTTTGACGCTTTCCTCGCGCCGCCGCGAATTGTCGGTCACCTGCGCATAATTGCCTTCAAGAGCCGTCAGCCGCTGGCTGAGCGCCAGGTTCCTTTTGACCTCGGCAAGATTTTCCTCCATCGCCGACTGGCGCATCTGGTTATAGCGGTCGAAGATCGCCAGTCCCATCAGCAGCGCCTCGAAGACCAGCGCAATGCGGATCGTGTCATAAAGGGTGACGAATGAAGGCTCGAACCCGAAGGCGAACCGCGCGGTGAAGAGGCTTGCCGGTATTAAAACGGCGATCCAGGCGAAGACGAAAAAGCGGACCTCCCTGAAACGTGTGCGCGCGGCGTTCAGTCCCGCGATGAGGTAGGTCAGGGTGCAGACCGAGAGCATGATGGCAAGGAGCCGGTTCAACAGCTGCGGGTTGGTTGTCAAAAACACGGCGTCGACCAGCAGGACGGAGGCGACGGCCGCAATCAGCACCCGGAGCATGATTGGATGAAAGCGCGAGGTCTGGAGAATGGCCATTGCGAACAGACCGCCGAAAACCAAGACGGATGAACCCGCCAGAATTGCCGCCACCGAATTGAAATGCGGATAATTTGGCCAGACATATTGAAATGCCACACCGTCGGAATGGCTGACATAAGTCAGCATGGACAGAATATAGCCGGAAAAAGCCGCAAACACAGGCTGGCGCAGCACAATCAGCGCCGCGCTGACCAGCGCGAACATGACCAGCATCATCCCGTAGAAGGCATAGTTTTTCGCCTGGCTGACGGCAGCAATGCGGGCAAATGAGTCCGGCGTTTCCACCGACATCGACATCCTCGACGAGCCTTGCGAATAGTAGGACACGACCAGCGTCGCGGCTTCTGCGGGATTGAGTTCAAATGGAGCGACCATTTGTGGGTAGTTGACCGGTCTCGCGCGGAACGGGCTGTCTCTTTTAAGGTCGAGCAGCGTTGTGACGGCGCCGTCCGAACCGATCTTGTAGATCGCGATCTCCTGCGTGAAATTCGAATGAACGTAAAAGCGCCATTCATTTTGCCGGTCGGTTCCGTTGACCACAGGAAGCCTGAGCCAAATTTTCGCAGCCGTGTAGCCGAAATCCGGCACCGGCCCTGCAAGCGGCTTTGCGGCCACAGCTGACGGGTCGATGAAATCCTTGACGCTCAATTGCCAATCAGGATCAATAATGTATTCCATATGTCCGCCAAGCGCCTGCATGTCCGCCGGACCATTGAGGACCAGCGGCGGCTGAGCGGCGGCATGGACCGGGGCTTGGGGGAGCGCTGCTATCAGGACTAGAACCAGAAGAGCCAACTTGAGAAACCGGCCACGCAGGCCGGCGGTCGTCCTTTGAGACGGCGCGTCCTGATCGCAGACGATCATGCGTTCGTCTCGTGGGGTCTTGCAAAAGCCCTGTCGGCGCTTGAGGAGGCCGAAATCGTTGGGTCCGTCACGAATGGCATTGATGCGATTGTCCAGATTCGAAAATTACGGCCCGACTGTGCCATTCTGGACTACAATATGCCCGGCGCGAACGGAATGGAAGTATTCCTCGAGGCCAAACGCTGGTCATCTGAAACGCGCTTCGTGCTTCTCACCGGCACGGCGCTGCCGGAGACGATCCGGGCATTCGTCGAGGCAGGCATTGACGGCGTGTGCCTCAAAGACTGCTCCGAGGAGGAAATCGTCGGCGTCGTGCGGCAAGTGCTCAATGGCAGGAAAGCGGTTGGCGCGAGCGCGCAGCAGCTTCTGAAGGAAAAAATCGAGACAGTCGCTGTGACTGACCGCGAACTCGCCGTGCTGCAGGCGATCGCGCGCGGCCACACCAATGCCAGCGCCGCGGAAGCGCTCGGCGTCAGCCACAAGACGGTTGACACTCACCGGACCAATCTGATGCGCAAGTTTGCCGTGAATTCAACGGCGAGCCTGCTCCTGGCCGCTGTGCGGGCGGGACTGCTTGATCCGTCCGGCATCCGCTGATTAAAAGCTTCCGGCGCTGAAATGGTATTGCTTGGGCGACCGCATCCCCTCTCGCCGTCATTCCGGGG
>JANMMM010000067.1:0-6443 GCA_031373225.1 Phyllobacteriaceae bacterium
TGTGGCGGATCGGCAGCAAGCATCGCCGCGACATCACCGCCGGCGCTTGCAGCGACAAGCTTTGCAGCTTCCGCCCTGGCGGCACAGGCGTCGGCGCCGGTGTCGGCGGCCAAGCCGCCGGTATTATTGCCAAAATGCCCGCCCGTCACGTATACCGCGACGCCGCCGGCAAGCACGCCCGCAACAGCCGCCACGACGACGAGGCGGGCCGCCGGCAGTTTCAGTTTGCCATTCGCCATCGAAATCTCCAGCGCCCGGTTAGCATCATGAGCGACAAGAAGGCCAGCAACCAGATGTGGGGCGGACGTTTTGCCTCGGGTCCGGCCGCTATCATGGAAGCGATCAACGCGTCGATCTCGTTCGACCGCAAACTCTATGCCCAAGACATTCGCGGCTCGATCGCCCACAGCCAGATGCTGGCGCAAACGGGCATTATTTCGGCGGCCGATCAAGAAAAAATCGCTCACGGGCTGAACACGATTCTGAAAGAGATCGAGGCCGGCACCTTCGAGTTCTCGACCCGGCTGGAAGACATCCACATGAATGTCGAGGCCCGGCTTGCCGATCTGATCGGCCCGGCCGCCAGCCGCTTGCACACCGCCCGCTCGCGCAACGACCAGGTGGCGGTGGATTTCCGGCTTTGGGTGAAGGAAGAGGCCGGGAAATGCGCAGCGGCGCTCAAGGCTTTGATTTCAATGCTTCTTGACAAAGCCGGGACACACGCGGCCGCCGTTATGCCTGGCTTCACCCATCTGCAGAGCGCCCAGCCTGTGACTTTTGGCCACCATCTCATGGCCTATGTCGAAATGTTCGGCCGCGACCTGTCCCGGTTCCGCGACGCCATCGAGCGCATGGACGAAAGCCCGCTCGGTGCGGCGGCTTTGGCCGGCACCGGCTTTCCCATCGACCGGCACATGACGGCAAAAGCGCTTGGCTTCCGCGAACCGACCCGCAACTCCATCGATTCCGTCTCCGACCGCGACTATGCGCTGGAATTCCTCGCCGCCTCGGCGATCACCGCGACGCATCTGTCGCGCTTTGCCGAGGAAATCGTCATCTGGTCGACGCCGCAGTTCAATTTCATCCGCCTGTCCGACGCCTTCTCCACCGGCTCCTCGATCATGCCGCAGAAGAAAAACCCGGACGCCGCCGAGCTGGTGCGCGCCAAAACCGGCCGCATCACCGGCTCGCTCGTGGCGCTCTTGACCGTGATGAAAGGCCTGCCGCTGTCCTATTCAAAGGATATGCAGGAGGACAAGGAAGCCGTCTTCGACGCCGCGCAAACGCTTGAACTGTGCCTCGCCGCCATGACCGGCATGGTGTCCGACATGGCGGTCAACACAGCGGCGATGAAGAAAGCCGCAGGCGCGGGCTTCTCCACCGCCACCGACCTCGCCGACTGGCTGGTGCGCAGTCTCAACATCCCGTTCCGCGAGGCGCACCACATCACCGGGCGTGCCGTGGCAATGGCGGAGGCGAAGAAAACGGCTTTGGAAAAACTGGAGCTTTCAGACCTTCAATCCCTGCATCCCGGCATCACGGCGGAAGTCTTCTCCGTGCTGACCGTCGAAAAGTCCGTCCGCAGCCGCACGAGTTTCGGAGGGGCGGCGCCCGGAGAGGTGAGTAAGCAGGTGCGGTATTGGAAGAAGCGAGTTGCGAAGGCGTGATACTCCTGATTGAATGTTCGCCGCTTGAACTCTGTTTCTGAGGCGCGATGCCGTGAAGAATCCTTCAAAACCGAAAGGCCCGCACGCTGCCAAAGCGGACCCTTCCGCCATAAAAAAGCAGCTGGGCCTGCGCGCGTTTCGCGGCAAGGTGGACTGGCAGGGCGATTTGAATGCCTGGCGCACGGATCCGGAGACCCCGCTGATTGAAATGTCCTATGAGGTCATGGAACAGATAGCCCGTCGCATTCGTGCGCGGCGCGGGTCCTGAAGCGCAAAATGCCGAGAATCCCGAGGGTGGCCTCACGCCTCGAAATCATCTAAAGACCTAGCATCAACTCAAGAGCCGGTTCCAATATGCCCCGCATTCTGACCTACGCGCTGATAATGGCAATTGCCCTCTCTGCATCCGCCTGCGGCCGAAAAGCCGCTCTGGAAGCCCCGGGCGCCACTCCGCCCGCAAACGGCGAAAAAGCCCCGCCCGCCGAACCGAAGGAAGACAAGCCCTTCATCCTCGACGGCCTGATCAGATAGCGGCGGCGTTTCGTGAATCATTTCGAATACAAGAACGGCGCGCTGTTTGCCGAGAACGTGCCGGTCGCGGAAATCGCGGCCAAAGTCGGCACGCCCTTCTATTGCTATTCGACGGCTACGTTAGAGCGCCACTACAGGGTCTTTTCCGAAAGCCTGTCCGGCCTTGACGCGCTGGTCTGCTACGCCATGAAGGCCAATTCCAACCAAGCCGTCATTAAAACGCTGGCGCGGCTCGGCGCAGGAGCCGATGTCGTCTCTGAGGGCGAACTCCGCCGGGCGCTGGCTGCGGGCATTCCCGCGTCGAAAATCGTTTTCTCCGGCGTCGGCAAGACCGCGCGGGAAATGGATTTCGCGCTGGAAGCGGGCATTCACTGCTTCAATGTTGAATCCAGCCCCGAGCTGGAGCTGCTTTCCGAGCGCGCTGTGGCGGCGGGCAAGACAGCGCCGGTCTCGATCCGCATCAATCCCGACGTGGATCCGCGCACCCATGCGAAAATCTCGACCGGCAAGAAGGAAAACAAGTTCGGCATCCCTTACGGGGACGCACGCGCCGCCTATGCCCGCGCCGCCGAGCTGCCGGGGCTGAAGGCGGTGGGCATCGACATGCATATCGGCAGCCAGATCATCGACCTTGGGCCTTTCGACGAAGCGATCAGGCTCTTGGCCGAACTGGCGCTGACGCTGCGCGGCGACGGCCATGACATCAAGCACATCGACCTCGGCGGCGGCCTCGGCATCCCCTACCAGGTGGACAATGACCCGCCGCCGCTCCCCGACGCCTATGGCGCGATCGTCAAAAAGCACACGGCGAATCTGGGCATGAAGGTATTGACCGAGCCGGGCCGCCTGATCGTCGGCAATGCGGGCATCCTCGTGACCTCGGTGCTCTTCGTCAAAGGCGGCGATCACAAGAATTTCGTCATCGTTGACGCCGCGATGAACGACCTGATCCGACCGACATTATATGAGGCGCATCACGACATCCGCCCGGTTCAAGAGCCGGAGTTCGACGCGCCGCGCATCATTGCCGACGTGGTCGGCCCGGTCTGCGAGACTGGCGACTATCTGGCGCTGGGCAGGGAAATGCCACTCCCAGAGCCCCGCGATCTGCTGTCCATTGGAACGGCGGGCGCCTATGGCGCGGTGCAGGCGGGGACCTATAATTCGCGGCTCTTGGTGCCCGAAGTGCTGGTCAATGGCGGCGAGTTTCACGTCATACGGCCAAGGCGCACCTATGAGGAGCTGATCGGGCTGGATTCCTTGCCGGACTGGCTGAAATAACCGTTCATCAATTTATCGTTTGACGCCTCGCCTTCGCCGTTTTCCGTGCTATTTTAACGATGATGGAAAATGTCGAATCTGACTCCAAGGTCCAAATTCGATCCGGCGCCCTAACCCGCGCAAGGCTGGCAACCGGCGCGGCCATGGCGTTCGAGCGGCTGTGGCCGAAAGTGCTGCCGCTGCTGCTTGCCGCGCTTCTGTTCGCCTCGCTCTCCTGGTCCGGCCTGTTCCGCGCCCTGCCCGACGCCGCGCGCTACGCCATCGGCGCGGTATTCGCGCTTTTGGCGCTCGCTTCGCTGATCCCGCTGCTGCGCTTCCGCCTGCCGGACGCCGCTGAAATCACCAGCCGCATCGAAGCTGCCAACCAGCTTCAGCACCAGCCCATCGCCGCTCAAAATGACAGGCTCCCCGCCGATGCGGACCCGGTTTCCGCCGCCTTGTGGCTGGAGCATCAGCGCCGCATGGCATCGAGAATTGGCTCGGTCGCCGCCGATGCGCCCCGCCCCGCCATTCCCCGGCTCGATCCCTTCGCGCTGCGCAGCATTCCCGTCCTCATCGCCGCCGTGGCGCTGGCCTTCTCTTTCAGCGGCTCCGGCACGTTGACTGACATTCTGCATGGCGCGCCGCCGCCGGAGAAAGTGCCGCCGCGCATCGACGCCTGGGTCACGCCGCCCGCTTACACAGGCCGCGCTCCGGTCTTTCTGACATCCGCCGCCAATGCCGCGACAAAACTCTTCACCGTCCCGGCCGGCAGCGAAGTCACACTGCGCGTCACCGGCGGCGCGGGCACAGAGATCGCCAAGCTCGGCGCCGCCGAGCTGAAGCCGGACGAATCAGGCGGAGCGGCGGCGGACAAGGAAGCGCCCGCTATTTTCAAGTCGGCGCTGACTTCGGACGCGCAGCTCTCGCTTTCTTCGGATGGCAGGCCTCTGGATGACTGGCAGTTCAAGATCACCCCAGACCAGCCGCCGAAAATTGAGTTCTCTGGCGACGCGGAGCGCACCTTCAGCGGCTCGCAGACCTTCGCTTACAAGGCCATCGACGATTACGGCATTGCCTCCGGACGCGCGCTGCTGACGCTGGAAGGCGCAGCGGCGAATGCGCGCCCGCTCTATGACGCGCCCGAATTCAAACTTTCAGCCCCCGGGCGTAAATCCAAGGACGGTCTTGCCAAGACCGCCAAGGATATTTCTGAGCATCCATGGGCCGGCGCATCCGTGCGCGTCACACTCACCGCAATGGACGACGCCAAGCAGGAATGCCGCTCGCAGCCGCGCGCGATGGAGCTGGCCGAAAAAGTCTTCGCCAATCCGCTCGCCAAAGCCCTCATTGAACAGCGGCGCATTCTGGCCCTGGACGCCAATTCGAAACCCGCGATCCTCAACATTCTGGACATGCTGACGCTGCATCCGGACGAAACAATCAAAAACGCCTCGCACTATCTCGGCATTCACACCGCCCAGCGGCGACTTCAGCTGGCACGGACCGATGACGAGCTGCGCAGCGTTGTCGCCTATCTTTGGGAGATAGCCAACGGCATTGAAAGCTTCGGCCTCACCGATGCGCAGCGCCGGATGCGCGAAGCGCAGGAGAAGCTTTCCAAAGCATTGGAAGAAGGCGCTTCGGACGAGGAGATCGCCAAGCTGACCGAAGAACTGCGCAAGGCGATGAAGGACGTGATGCGCGAGCTCGCCGAGCAAGCGCGCAAGAACCCCGACCTTGCCAAGGAGATGCCGCCCGGCACAGACATGCTCACCCAGCAGGAAATCGACAAAATGCTGGACAAGATGCAGGACCTTGCCAAACAGGGCGCGCGCGACGAGGCCAAGGAGCTTCTGTCGCAGCTCAATGAAATGATGAACAATCTGCAGGCCGGAAAAGGTCAGCAGCAGGGCGGCGAAGGTCAGTCCGCCATGGGCGAGCAGATGAATAAGCTCGGCGAAATGATGCGCCGCCAGCAGCAGCTGATGGACGAGACACAGCGCATGGACCAGGGCGGCGAAGGCCAGCCCGGCGATCAGGGCGGAGAAGGGCAAAATCCCGGCACGGGCGAAGGCCAAGAGGGTCAGAACGGTCAGTCGCCAGGCGGCCGGTTCGGCGGGCTGCAGGGTCGCCAGGGCCAGCTTCAGCGCGATCTTCAGGCGCTGATGGACGGGCTCGAAGGCATGGGCCTTGATCCGGGCCGCGCGCTCGGCGACGCAGGCAGGTCCATGGGCCAGGCGGAAGGCAATCTCGGCAAGGGCGACGGCGGCGAGGCGCTTGCCGACCAGAGCGAGGCGCTTGACGCGCTGCGCAAGGGCGCGGAAGGCCTGATGAACCAGATGCAGCAGGCGCTCGGCCAGCAAGGCGGCGGCACACGCCCCGGCTTCCGGCGCGGCGCCAACCCACTCGACCCGCTCGGCCGCCCGCGCGCCACGACGGGACCGGATTTCGGCCAGACCACCAAAGTCCCCGACGATATCGACGTGCAGCGCGCCCGCGAAATCCTCGAAACCATCCGCAAGCGCCTTGGCGACGCGCTCAGCCCGCAGCTGGAGCGGAACTATCTGGAGCGGCTGCTGAAGTTTGACTGAGCTGCTTGACCTTTGCAGACACATTGAGTAGGAAAGTGCGAATTTCCGACTTTGTGACATCGCACTGGAATTTTTCAATGGAAATCGTCAGACTAAAGGACAAGGGCCAAATTACAATTCCAGCCTCCATCCGGGAGGAGATTGCCGCGCAGATCGGCGATTTGTTCGCGATTACGGTTGATGAGGGCAAGATCGTGCTTAAAGCTCAGGAAATCAACTCGCGGCCCAACGCCATTCGGTCGACAAAACAAGCAGCGCCCACTTTTGCATCTTGGATTGGCTCGGCAAAAGGTGTTTTCGCCAGTGCCGCTGAGGTTGATGAATACATTCGCGCTGAGCGAAGCCAGTGGGACTGAGCGAACTCCTTACTGGCAAACGCGTCTATTTTGAC
>JANMMM010000098.1:0-2617 GCA_031373225.1 Phyllobacteriaceae bacterium
ATCAGCTGCCCAAACGGATAGAGCACAAAGACGCAGACGAAAGCCAGCGCCGGAAGCACATAAAGGAACCCCGTCCATTTTGCCGATGACGATTCGTGCATGCTCTGTCCCTTGCGGCAAAGCCGGCCGCGCCTGAATGCCACGCGGCCGGCGGAGGCGGCCTATTGAGCTGCGATCGACTTCATCGAGTCGCGCGCCGCAGCGATCGCCCCGTCTGTGTCGCCGTCGAATATCGCCGTCTGGATCATCTGAATCCAGGGGCTGGAATCCGAATTGACCATGTCGTTGAAATGGAACACCCAAGGCACATAGCCGACGCCAAGCGCCTGCCCTGTCGTCACCACGCGCGGCTCCTCCTTGAAGTATTTGTTGTCGGCAAGCGCCGGACGCGAGGGGATGATGTTGTTCTTCGCAAGCCCCTCAATCTGCGCCTCGTCGGTCAGCTCCCAGTGGATGAACTCCTTGGCCACAGCCGCCTGTTTGGAGCCGATTGGAATAGCGACGACATCGCCGCCGACAAAGGCGGACTGTTGCCCGTCCTTCATGCCCGGAAGAATGGCGACGCCAAAGTTCAGGTCGGGGGCCTTTTCCTTCAAGAGAGAAATGATGAAGCCGCCGGAACCCTGAATCCCGATCTTGCCGGACTGGAAAGCGGTGACAAAGTTCGCGCCGCTGTCCGCTTCGGCGCTGGCCGGAACCAGCCCCTCTTTCCACATGGCCTGCATTTCATTGAGCACGTCTTTGACTCCATCGCCGTCAAGCGGCGTGTCGTCAGCCGTGGCCGGCAGCATTTTCGCGCCCGCCGCGACCATCATCGGCGAGGTGACGAATATATTGCAGCCAGGGCATGCGCCGGAAAAATAATATCCATAAATGTCATCGCCCAGCGCGCGGATTTTCGTCGCCGAGGCGTGGATTTCCGGCAATGAAGTCGGGGCCTTGTCCGGATCAAGCCCGGCCTGTTTGAACAGATCCTTGTTCCAGATCAGGATCGACACGTCCGGCGTGAATCCCGCGCCGTAAATCTTGCCGTCATAGGTGGCGATGTCCTTGTAGGCCTGCGCCACGCCGGCATAATTCGGATCATCCTTGAGATCGGCGGTCAGGTCCGTCAGGAACCCGGCCTTCATGAAATCCGGCATGTAAATCAGGTCAAAGGAAATAAGGTCCGGCACTTCGCCGGCCTGCGTGCCGGTGGCAAGCTTTGTGACCATCTGATTGTCCGGAATGACCGTGATGACAATCTTCTTGTCGGCATGGCCCCCGTTCCACAGATTGACCAGCTTTTCCGCCGCCCCCGCGCCCGAAGCGCGCACCCACATGTTCAAATCTTCGGCAAACGCCGCGCCCGGCGCAATGAAGAATGTCGAGGCGGTCAAGGCAAGGGCCAGCGCGCCGGACAGAATTGGCAGTCTCATGGTTTCCTCCCGTTTGATGACAGGCCCGCATCGCTTCTAGGCACGGGCAATTCGGAATAGCTTTTCCCTCTTATGCGTGACATTGCCCTGATTGGAGCGTTTAGCCTAGGAAAAGCTTTTCTCAACTGGACAATAGCGAGTCTTCGAAGATTGGCAAGCAGGATTTAGTTGATGTCGCTGCGAGCACTGAATCGAGTTTCAGACGTCCAGCGTGCGCGGAAAAGCCGAGAGTCCCGCCATTTGCAAGCCGCTGAATTACTTTCTGCGATGTCCTCTCAATTGCACCGGCGCAAAATCGGCTGGATGCGCTGTGGCCGGTCAGACGGGAATGAAGACGCAGGAAGCCTGCCGGCAGGAGCGTGGAACCGATCTTCGACCAGTTCAAGCGCGGCATGAACCGCAGCCGCTGAGACTCAGGCATGAAAGGCCCGGCTGCTTTCGCAGCCGGGCAGTTGGCAGGCGATCCTTGGGGGAGCTATGCCTGCGGGAACTTCGCTGACCCGTGCTCAGCCGTGTCGGCCCATCGCTTGTTCGCGGGCGCGTTTGGCGGTGATGGCGTTAAGGCGTCCGGTCGGATCAACAGCGAGTGGAATTTCCGTCACGGCGAACAAATCGCCCCGGCGCAGACCGATATCGGCTAATTCCACATCGCTCATCTGGCCCAGATGATACATTTCGCGGCGGTTGCGGACGGCGCGGAACAGTGCGGCCACTTTCGCGGTCACGATGGAAACCAGATTGAGCGCCAGCGGGCGGCTTGTCTGGGTTTCTGTGCAATCGGATGCGGTCATGGCAAATTCTCCTTTTCATTCAGGCAATGCGCCGCTCCTCCCGCCCAAACCATTGGTGCGGATGAAATTTTGGATACGCGCTTCACTTCTGATGAAGGGAATATGGAGAATCGCTATTGATAAGACAAACGAATGTTTCTAATATCAAACATCATTATCAGTGATGGAACAGGATCATGCCCACGCCGCTCGACATGGACCAATTGCAAACCTTCGTCGCCATTTCCGACACAGGCTCCTTCACCCGCGCGGCGGAGGGCGTGTTCAAGACGCAGTCCGCCGTCTCGATGCAGATGCGCCGCCTGGAGGAGCGCATCGGGCGGCCGCTGTTTGAGAAAGACGGGCGGATGAACCGGCTGACCGACGATGGCGAGCGGCTTTTGACCTATGCGCGGCGCATGATGCGGC
>JANMMM010000111.1:0-2513 GCA_031373225.1 Phyllobacteriaceae bacterium
GCGCCGCGGCTCCGAGATTGAGGGCGTGCATTACCATTTCCTCACCCGCAAGGAGTTCGAGCTGGCGCGCGATTCCGACTCGCTGCTCGAATGGGCCGAGGTGCACGGCAATTATTACGGCACGCCGCGCGAGCCGGCCGAACAGGCGCTGGCGGAAGGGCGCGACATGCTGTTCGACATTGACTGGCAGGGCGCGCAGCAGGTGCACGAAAAAATGCGCGCCGACATCGTCTCGATCTTCATCCTGCCGCCGTCGATGCGCGAACTGAAAGCCCGCCTGCAGCGCCGCGCCGAAGATTCGCCCGAAACAATCGCCATGCGCCTGAAAAACGCCGACGTGGAGATCGGGCATTGGCGTGAATATGATTACGTCGTCATCAACGACGATCTCGACAAGGCGTTTCAGGCCGTGATCCACATCACCGAAGCCGAGCGGCTGCGGCGGGACCGGAACCCGGGGCTGTTTGATTATGTCGGGGGGCTGCTGGGGGAGAAGGTGGAGTAGGGCGCGCGTGTGTTGCACTTGGTTTTCATAGTGAAATCCCGTGCGGGGCCCTCATTCCGGGGCGGCGCAGCCGAACCCGGAATCCAGAGTGGAGGCGGCAGAGATTGTCTCCGCACATTGGACTGGAAACGCGCTCAGCACAGAGACATGATCGACGCTGTTGGCTAACGACACGCAAGCCGAGCCCAAGTCCGGCCCATCCCAACTCTGGATTCCGGGTTCCGCTTGCGCGGCCCCGGAATGACGGGTTCGAGCGTGGCCGTGTTCCAAATCCCATTTGCGATAGACTTGGCGAAGCAACGGTCAAGCCGCCATCAGGCGCTGCCATTCCTGCTCGAACTGAAACACATATTGCCGCGCCTCATCCTCCGGCAGCAGGTTCGCCATGTCGGGGAAAATCTTCTTGAACAGGCTGCGCTGCGATCTGTCCCACGGCATCGTCTGCGCCGCCCGCGCCTCGGCGAGGATGCGCTCCACGCGGCGGCGTACTTTGTCGGGGTCCGGCGTCCAGACGGGCTGGGCTGGGACGGGGCCGAACAGGTCGGGCTGCTGATTACTTTTGGTCAAGATGAATCCATTTTGATTTCTTCGCATCTTTCCCCGGCTTTTTAGTTGAAGCAACCCTTTATCACTGTTTCTGGTATCGACGGTGGATGCCGCTTCAACTAAATCTTCCTCCATGAATCTCTTCATGTCCGCCGGGCTTGATCTTCCGGCCTCATCGTCTTCCGCTGGAAAACGCGCCCGCGCGCGGCTGCCGCGGCTGCCCTTGTTTGCCAAGAAGTCGCTCGAGAAGCGCATTGTGAACACGGCTGTGACTCTCACGGAAGTCCAGACCAATGCGGCCGCCGCCTATGCGAAGCTGGCTGCGAGCCAGCCTTTCTCCAAACGAAAGGAAGAAGAGGCAAGGCCAATATTTATAGAACAGGTCCTGGGCGTTATTCTCGGTTATGAAAAATTCGCCCATGACCGCGAATATTCGCTTGCGACAGAGCGGCCTATCCGGCGCGGATTTGTCGATGTGGCGTTGGGCAGCTTTTTTCCCGAAGGCGGCGGTGATGTGATCATTGCGCCGATGGAGATGAAGGGACCGGGCACAGATGACCTCGACGCCATCATGCCCGGACGCGGCAAGAGCCCGGTGCAGCAGGCGTGGGATTACGCGATTGACGTTCCAGGCGCGAAGTGGGTGCTGGTGTCAAACTGCAAGGAAATCCGGCTCTATGGGTTTGGCCGGGGGCGGGACGCTTACGAACTCTTCGACCTGACGCGGCTGAATGAGCAGGAAGAGCTGAAAAGGCTGCTTCTGCTTTTGTCGGCTAGACGCTTTCTCGGCGGTGAAACCGAGCAATTGCTCCGCGACTCCGACGGTGAGTTGAAGGACATTACCAACAGTCTGTATAAACAATACAGTAGTCTGCGCCAGAAGCTGCTCGGCTTCTTGAAGGATGCGCCAGATGGGCCGAAGCTCGCGCTCGCTTCATCCATCGAAGTGGCGCAAAAGCTGCTCGACCGCATTCTTTTCGTTGCTTTTGCGGGCGCGAACCGGCTGATGGAAGAAAAATTGCTTGAAAAGGCGGTCAAGAACGTCAACGGGTTCAACCCGCAACCAATCTGGTCGAATTTCCAGGACTTGTTCAATCTGGTCGATCACGGCGGGAGGACCAAACTGGACATCCCAGTCTACAATGGCGGCCTGTTCAAGCCGGACGCGGTTGCCGACATCGTCATGCTGCCGGATTACCTCGCAGAGGATATGGCGGCGCTCGGAAATTGGGACTTCGCCAGCGAGGTGCCAGTCACCGTGCTCGGCCATCTGTTCGAGCAGTCGATCACAGACATTGAAAAGCTGCGCGAGGGGGAGGCCGAAGCGCCCGCCGCCAACAAGCGCAAACGCGAGGGTGTTGTTTACACGCCGGACGGCATCACACGGTTTCTGGTTGAGCGGACAATTGGCGAAACGCTTGCATCCTGGCTGGCCCGCTTTCTGGAGAAACACGCTGGGGTC
>JANMMM010000114.1:0-6472 GCA_031373225.1 Phyllobacteriaceae bacterium
CGGCGCGTGACAGTCCCTCACCTGGTTTGCTGCGCAAGCTGTCCTCTCCCCGCCGGGGAACGGCGCGGTGGCTCCCCTTCGCCTCTCCCCGGCGGGGAGAGGACAGCTTGCGAAGCAAGCAGGTGAGGGAAAGTCGAGCGCCATGCCAAACACCGCCCGCTTGCGGTTACGTCCCCGCAGCCCTAAATCAAAGTGACACTCATCTCCCGGAGCCTCCCATGAAAAACCTTATCGATCATTTCGACGCTTCGAGGGAGGAAGTCACATCGCTGGTCGCATCGGCCCTTTCCAAAGCCGACGACGGCGAGCTGTTCGCCGAGCACCGGCAGACCGAATCCCTCATGTTCGACAATGGCAAGCTGAAGACCGCCGCCTATAATGAGGACCGGGGCTTTGGCCTGCGCGCCGTCGCGGGCGAGGCGGTCGGCTATGCGCATTCAGGCGAGATGAGCGTCGCGGCGCTGAAGCGGGCCTCGGACGCGGTGCGGGCGGTGCAGTCCGGCTATTCGGGGAAGTATGCCGCCGCGCCGGCCGGCACCAATGTGAAGCTCTATGGCGATGAGAACCCGCTGGCCGGGCCGGGCTTTGAGGAGAAGGTCAAGCTCTTGCAGGAGATTGACGCGTATCTGCGCGCCAAAGACCCGAAAGTTCAGCAGGTCACCGTGTCGCTCGCCGCCTCGTGGCAGCATGTGGAAATCCTGCGCGCCGACGGTCACTTCGTCCGCGATGTGCGGCCGATGGTGCGGTTCAATGTGTCGGTTGTCGTCGGCGACGGGACGAAGCAGGAATCGGGCTCTTACGGCGCGGGCGGGCGCAAGGGGTTTGGCGAGTTCATCGCCTCGGACGCCTGGCAGTTCGCGGCAGACGAGGCGCTGCGGCAAGCCTTGGTCAATCTCAGCGCAATCCCCGCCCCTGCCGGGACATTTGACATTGTTCTCTCTTCCGGCTGGCCGGGCGTCATGCTGCATGAGGCGGTCGGACACGGGCTTGAGGGCGATTTCAACCGCAAGAAAACCTCGGCCTTCGCCGGCCTGATGGGCGAGATGGTCGCCGCCAAAGGTGTCACGGTCGTGGACAATGGCACGATTTCCGAGCGGCGCGGCTCGCTGACCATTGACGATGAGGGCACGCCGACCAACAACACGGTGCTGATCGAAGACGGGCGCCTGGTCGGCTATATGCAGGACCGGCAGAACGCGAGACTGATGGGCGTTGCGCCCACCGGCAACGGGCGGCGCGAATCCTATGCGCACGAGCCGATGCCGCGCATGACGAACACCTATATGCTCTCCGGCGATAAGACCCCCGAAGAGATCATCGCTTCCATGAAGAAGGGCATTTACGCCGCCTCCTTCGGCGGCGGGCAGGTGGACATCACATCCGGCAAGTTCGTCTTCGGCTGCACCGAGGCCTATATGATCGAGAACGGCAAAGTCGGCGCGCCGGTCAAGGGCGCGATGCTGATCGGCAACGGGCCGGAATCGATGCGGCGCATCTCGATGGTCGGCAATGACATGAAGCTCGACACGGGAATCGGCATGTGCGGCAAAGGCGGCCAGAGCGTGCCCGTCGGCGTGGGGCAGCCGCATCTGCGGATGGATCAGGTGACGGTGGGCGGGACGGGGTTGTGAGGATCAATGCCTGCGAGAAATATTCAGCTCCACACCACTGGGGATAGTATGCGAGAATCGGAAAACTTCCCTACCCACATAGACTTGATGTGGCCGACTCTTCAGGCTCTGAAGGCGCTTGGGGGATCAGGAACAATTGAAGAGATTTTCGACAAGACTGTCGAAATTGAAAAATTCTCCGAAACTTTGCAGAGCGCCAGGCAGCAAAATAGCAACAGCACCAAATTGGAGTATCGCCAAGCGTGGGCGCGCTCCTATCTAAAAAAATCCGGAGCCTTGGAAAATAGCAAGCGAGGTGTATGGGCGATAACGAAGTATGGTGAAAGCCTGACTGAAGGTGACATCAAGGGTCTGAACAAAAGGGTTGTGGCGTCCTATCAGGCCGATGCAGCACCTGGAGACGACTTCGCGCAGGAGACCAATGTCGTCCCTGCACAAATCTCTTGGAGAGATGAACTGCTTAATACGCTCCAAGCGATTGATCCTTCTGATTTTGAGAAATTGTGCCAGCGGCTTCTGAGAGAATCTGGATTCGTGAAAGTCGTCGTCACCGGCAAATCGAATGACGGTGGCATCGACGGCGTTGGTGTTCTTCGAGTGAACCTCCTGTCCTTTCAAGTTCTATTTCAATGCAAACGGTATAAGGGCAGCGTCGCTTCTTCCGTCGTCAGGGACTTTAGAGGTGCGATGGTTGGCAGGTCCGACAAGGGTCTGATTATCACGACTGGGTCGTTCACATCTGAGGCAAGAAAAGAAGCCACCAGAGACGGCGCACCGGCGATTGATCTTATCGATGGGTCAGAGCTGTGCGATCTTATGTTTGACTTAAAACTTGGAGTTGAAGTCAAAACCATTGAAACAGTCGTTGTAAAAAAAGGCTGGTTCGAGAACCTCTAAATGGAATCTGCGTCGCATTCACCGCTCCAACAGCGCCACCGCCTCGACATGTGGCGACCAGAGGAACTGATCAAACGGCGTGACGCTCAAAAGCCTGTAGCCGCCATCGATCAAAATACGCAGATCGCGCGCCAGAGTCACCGGATTGCAGGAGATAGCAGCCACTCTCCTGACAGAAGACTTGGCCAGCACCACGCATTGCGCCTCCGCCCCAGCCCTTGGCGGATCGAAAACTACGCCGTCATAGGCTTTGAGGTCAAAAGGCATCAACGGGCGGCGGAAAAGGTCGCGCTTTTCGGCGCTGATTGGCTTGAGGCCCTGCACATGTTTCCAGGCCTGGTCCAGCGCCGCGACCGAACCCGCATCGCTCTCGACGGCATGGACAGCGGATTTTTCCGCGAGGCGGAAAGTGAAGGAGCCGGCGCCAGCGAACAGATCGGCCACTTTTTTCGATTTCGCCATATGTCCGCAGACCAAAGCCGCCATGGTTTCTTCGGCATGACGCACCGCCTGCAAAAACCCGCCGGGAGCAAGGAAAACCGGAACCCTGCCGAAGCTCAATACCGGCTTGCGCGGCTCGACGATGATTTCGCCGGCGACGCTGAGCCGCGACCAATTGTTGAGGATTGTGTATTCCGACGCGCGTTTTCGGGCCTCGCCCTTTGGAGCGGGGACACCATCGACGGAAATATCCAATCCAGAGCCAGTTTGAGTGACCGAAATTCTCGCCGGATCGCTTTTCGTCACAAGGATTGCCGCAAGCCTTTTCAAGGCCGGCAGCGCAGCGATGAGGGGGGGCATGGAAACCGGGCATTGCTCAATCTCGACAATATCGTGAGAGCGGGCCGCATTGAATCCGATCATGATCTTGTCATGGACCTTGCGGGCTGTGAATGTGACCCGGCGCCGCTCACCTGGCTGGCAGGTAATGGTCGGAAGAACCTCCGTTTCGATGCCCTTCGAGGCCAAAGCCTCAATAAGCAATTCCCGCTTCCATGCAAGATATGGCGCGGTCGCCCAGTGCTGCGAGGTGCAGCCGCCGCAATGTTCAAAATGTCGGCACACCGGTTCCACCCGATCAAGCGATGGCGTCAAAACCGAAATTGCCGTGCCTTCAGTTCCCTTCACCGCGCAGTTGGCCCGTTCGCCGGGAAGCGTGAACGGCACGAAGACGGGTCCCTTTTCGCCCACAGCCACGCCATCGCCCTGCGCGCCGACGCGCACAATATTCAGAGCCTCCATCATTGGTCCTTGACCCCGGCCAGCAGGAATTCGCGGTTGCCGTCTCCGCCTTCGATAGGCGACGGACAGAAGCCGAGACTGCGCCAATACGGCTGCGCACCAAGCCAATCGGACAGCTCGCGCGCGATAACTTCACCCTGCTTTTTGTCTCTCAAAAGCCCGCCTTTTCCAATCGCTTGTCTGCCCGCTTCGAACTGCGGTTTGACGAGAAGGAGACAATGCGCACCGCAATCAGCTAACGCCAAGGCGTGGGGCAAGGCGAGCTTCAGCGATATGAAACTGACATCGCTGACGACAAATCCAATTGATTTTCCATCTAAATGCGCCACTGTCAGTTCGCGCGCATTCAAGCCTTCGAGACTGGCAATTCTTGAATCATTCAAAAAGCTGGCATGCAATTGCCCATCCCCGACGTCGACGGCCGTGACATGGGCCGCGCCGCGCTCCAGCAGCACCTGCGTGAAGCCCCCCGTCGAAGCGCCGATGTCGAGCGCGTTCAAGCCGTTTGGAGAGAGTGAAAAATGGTTGAGACCGGCAATGAGTTTCAGAGCTGCTCTGGAGACATATGCCTGCGCCGCGTCATCTGTCTCGACTGCGGTGTCTTTGGAAATCGCAAAACCGGGCTTTGACACGACTGCACCTTCCACGCGCACAGTGCCGCGCAGAATGGCGTCGCGCGCCCTTGAGCGCGTCGCAAACATGGCGCGCCGGACGAGCAGCTCGTCCAGCCGCAGTTTGGTTTCAGGTGCACGCGCGTTCATGCCGCCTCAATGCATGAGGCGGGCAGGTGTTGCAAGCTGCGCCGGTTCAGTCGCCGTATTCGCCGGCGATAATGCGGAAGTTCTTAATTTCGACGGGCCTTGGAAAGCGCGGCTCGTTTGGCTGGACCAAGACCGTGGAAGTTGGCGCGAGGTCGAGCTTGGGCGGGACAGACGCTGCGTCAGCCAATGCGATTTTGATCTCGATTTCAAGCGTCTCGCGCAGGCCGCCCATCTTGGAAGCGACCCGTTCAACGGCGGCACGCTCGATCTTAAGGTCATATTTCGGCGTCTCCACAGCGAAGGCTTTGGTGCCCAGCCACATCATCGCCAGTGTCGTCAACAGCGCTGTTTTCAGCATTTTTGTAACTCCCTGTCCCTCAATGATGATAGCAGGGAGTCACAAATCTTCGGCAAAGAAGCGCGGTTAGCGGGAGGCAAAAATTGTTGATTAAAGATCGCTTACCGGGAATATCTCACGCGCGCGCGGGCGCTTTCAGCTGCTCGCCAAGCGCTGCAAAAACTGTGCGGACAATGCCGGCCGCATCAAGTCCGGCATTGGCATACATTTTCGCAGGCGAGGCTTGGTTGACATAAGCATCTGGCAAAACCAATGGGCGCACTTTGAGGCCCCGGTCGAGATGGCCGTTCATGGCAAGATATTGCAGGACATGGCTGCTAAAGCCGCCGACCGCGCCCTCTTCCACTGTGATTAGGATTTCATGGTTTTCCGCGAGACGCTTGATAAGACTTGCATCGAGCGGCTTGGCGAAGCGCGCGTCTGCGACCGTGGTGGAGAGGCCGGACGCATCCAGCTCAGTTGCGGCGGCGATGCATTCCTGCAGCCGCGTGCCGAAGGACAGGAGCGCCACGCGCGTCCCCTCTTTGACAATGCGCCCCTTGCCGATTTCGAGGAACGAGCCGCGCTCAGGCATGTCGACGCCGACGCCGTCGCTTCTGGGATAGCGGAAAGATATCGGGCCTTCATCATACTCCGCCGCCGTGCGCACCATATGGCGCAACTCGGCTTCGTCGCTCGCCGCCATGACGACGAAGCCGGGGAGCGTCGCCAAATATGCTGTGTCGAACGAACCGGCATGGGTCGGCCCGTCCGCGCCGACGAGACCAGCCCGGTCAATTGGGAAGCGCACCGGCAGTCCTTGGATGGCCACGTCGTGCACGACCTGATCGTAAGCGCGCTGCAGGAAGGTCGAGTAGATCGCCACGAAAGGCTTGTAGCCCTCCGTCGCCATGCCCGCCGCAAACGTCACCGCATGCTGCTCGGCGATGCCCACATCGAACACCCGGTCCGGGAAAGCCTTGCCGAAAATGTCAAGCCCCGTTCCGGACGGCATGGCGGCGGTGATGCCGACGATCTTGTCGTCGTGCCGGGCTTCGATGACGAGACTTGAGCCAAAGACGCTGGTGAAACTCGGCGCGTTGGCAGGGGCTTTGGCCTGCGCGCCGGTGATGACGTCGAATTTGTTGACGCCGTGATATTTGTCGGCGGCTGCCTCGGCGGGCGGATAGCCTTTGCCCTTCTGGGTGATGACATGGATCAGCACCGGACCGTCGCAATTGTCCCGGACGTTTTTCAGAACAGGGATCAGATGCTCCAGATTGTGCCCGTCAATCGGGCCGATATGGTAGAAGCCCAGCTCTTCAAACATGGTGCCGCCAGTCACATAGCCGCGCGCGTGTTCAACGGCGCGGGTGATGGCGCGGTCGGCCCTCTTGCCGAGATAGGCAGTCATTTTCTTGCCGATCTCGCGCATGCCCATGTAGGCACGGCCAGAGGCCATGCGGGCGAGATAGGCGCTCATCGCGCCGGTCGGCGGGGCAATCGACATGTCATTGTCGTTCAGGATGACGATCAGCCGCGCGTCGAGCGCCCCGGCATTGTTCAGCGCCTCAAACGCCATGCCGGCCGACATTGCCCCGTCG
>JANMMM010000149.1:0-1709 GCA_031373225.1 Phyllobacteriaceae bacterium
GCGGCTGGAAACCGGACCTTGCTTAAAGCCATGGACCGGCTAGAGTTGACATATGAACAGCATCTATCTGCTCAAAGCCAGCAAGTTTGTCGTGGTGGAGTCCCATCACACACGCCAGCATGAGCTTCTGCGCCTGTGCGCCAGGGTCGGCTACAGCCCTCATTGATTTCTCCGCATTCTTGAATTTCCACGATTTTCAACAGTTTGCAGGAGAAATCCATGTCCTACCAGAACTATTCAACGCAGCAGATGCAGGCGATTGACGCCGCGCACCACCTGCATTCGTTTTCCGACTCAAAGTCGCTTCGCGCCGCCGGTTCGCGCATCATCACGCGGGCCGAGGGGCCGTTCATCTATGACAGCGAGGGGAATGAAATCCTCGACGGGATGGCAGGGCTCTGGTGCGTCAATCTCGGCTACAGCCGGCCGGAGCTGGCGGAGGCGGCGGCGCGGCAGATGAACGAGCTGCCCTACTACAATTCCTTTTTCAAATGCTCGACGCCGACGCCGGTGCTGTTGGCGCAGAAGCTGGCGGAGATTGCGCCTTCGCACATCAACCAGGTGTTTTTCGGCTCGTCCGGCTCTGAATCCAATGACACGGCGCTGCGGCTGGCGCGGCATTACTGGGTCCTTGAAGGCAAGCCGTCGAAGAACCGGGTCATTTCGCGGAAATCCGCCTATCACGGCTCGACCATCACCGGCGCGTCGCTCGGCGGGATGCAGGGGATGCATGACCAGCTGTACGGCGCGGTGCCGAACATTGTGCATGTCATGCCGCCTTACGCGTTCGAGCTGGCGCTGCCGGGCGAGAGCGACCATGATTTCGGCATCCGCGCCGCCAAGGCCATTGAAGATGCGATCCTTGAAGCGGGGGCGGACAATGTCGCGGCCTTTATCGGCGAGCCGATCATGGGGGCGGGCGGGGTGAAAATTCCGCCGGAAAGCTATTGGCCGGAGGTGCAGCGCATCTGCCGCAAATATGACATCCTGCTGATGCTCGACGAGGTCATCACCGGCTATGGGCGCACGGGAGAATGGTTCGGTTGCCAGTCGATGGGCATCGAGCCGGACATGATCACCACCGCCAAGGCGCTGACCTCCGGCTATCTGCCGCTGTCGGCGCTGCTTGTGTCGGACCGGGTGGCCAACGCGGTCGTCGAAAAGGGCGGCGAGTTTAATCACGGTTACACTTATTCCGGCCATCCTGTCTGCTGCGCCGTGGCGCTCGAGTGCATCGCCATCACAGAGCGGGAAGGGCTGATTGAGCGGGTGAGGAACGACACCGGGCCGTATTTCCGCAAGCGGCTGATGGAGGAGGTCTCCGGGCATGGCATTGTCGGGCAGGTGCGGACCTTCGGGCTTTTAGGGGCGATTGAGATTGTGAAAGACAAGGAGACGCGCGAACGCTTCCCTGAAGCGCAGGGTCCGGCCTATCTGGTGCGGGACAAGGCGATTGCGAACGGCATGATGATGCGCGCCGTCGGCGACACGATGATCCTGTCGCCGCCGCTGATCTGGACGCGGGAGACGATTGATCTCGCGGTTGGCCGCATCGTCAAAGCGCTGGACGCGGCGGAAAAGGAGCTGCGCGCTGCCTGACGAGCATTATGTCAATGCGGAGCTGGCCGAGCTGTATGATCTCGACAGCCCATGGTCGCCGGACCGGGACTTTTACCTGTCCCAGGCCGGGCCGCCGCCGCAGTCGATCC
>JANMMM010000189.1:0-5164 GCA_031373225.1 Phyllobacteriaceae bacterium
GCCAATCACCAGCATTCCGGCATGGGTCCCGGCTCGCGTCGCTTCGCTCCTTGGCCGGGATGACGAAGCGACTGAGGTACTTTGGCGGTGTTCAGGCCAGCCGCATCATCATCACACCGAGCGCCACCACTCCCGCTCCCGCCATCCGGCCTGGGCGCAGCGGCTCTTTGAGCAGGATCACTGCAAACACCGCCGCAAACAGGATGCTCGACTCCCGCAGCGCGGCGACAAGCGCGATGGGCGCGCGGGTCATGGCCCAGAGTTCGCCGGAATAGATCAACATCGACGCCGCGCCCCAGAATATCGCAGGTCTCCAGCCTGCGGCGGCGGCGCGCACAAGGCGCTCACCATGGCGGCTTAGGCCGAAGGCCAGCGTGGCAAAGCAGTTTCCGGCGTAGATCGCCGCCGTGTAAGCCACGGGCGAGCCGGAGACACGCGCGCCGAGCGCATCGATGATTGTGTAGGCGCAGATGATGGCGATCAGCGCCGCGCAATGAATAAGCAGGCGTCGGTCCGCCAGCGCGGCAAGGCCGGCGCCGGAGAAAAACACCAGCAGCAGGCCGGCGGTGATGAGAAGTATGACCGCGAGCTGGCCGGCCGACGGATGCTCATGCAAAAATGCGCTGGTCAGGATCAGCACCAGCGCAGGTGCGCTGCCGTAGGCGAGCGGAAACACCAGGCCGACATCGCCTGCCTCGTAGGCTTTGCCGAGGAACACCCAGAAGAGCAGCGCCATGAGGACCGAGACGGCGAGGAACGGCAGGCTTTCGGCGGACGGAAGGCCGGTCAGGAGCAGCAGCGGCAAAGCTGACGCGCCGCCTCCGACCGCCAGCAGCAGGGCGCCGATGAACGGATCGCGCTGATGCTTCAGGGCGCAGTTGAGCAGCGCCGTCGACGCAGCGCAGACCAGCAGTAAGGCGAATGTCAAAAAATCCATGGCAATTCTGCTTTCCCGCCGCGTCCGGCCTCGCCCTGTCGGCAGCGCTCTTGCCGTCCAGTCCCGCCGTTGAGTTGCAGCCGGGGCTTGGAAGGTTCAATCAATGCGTCGCCTCTGTGATGCCGGCACATAGCCGTTATCCCGCCAAGCGATGTTCTAGGCGCTGTTCGTGGCGCTGCTTCTGCGGGGCTGGCGGCGTCTCCGGGAACGGCACGATTTCAGCGCCGGGCGCCTCCGTGTCCACAGCCTCATCGTCAGCGAAAATATCCGGCAGCGGCGTGACGATGAACTGGCCCGTTGCCACATCGTAATCGATTGCTGACCGATAGGATTTGAATTCATTGATCCGGCGCATTTTCTTCACCCTCTTGAGGGTCAGACTGCGCGGCATGCCTCCGGCGGCGGAGCGCATCCGCGGCTCCGGCGTTTCTTCAGCAATGTTGCCGTTAAGGCGGCAGAATAACCCAAGTTTTCAGTTCAACACGGCGGCCGGTCTGCCCCAGGCGGCCATCGCAGTCTGTGTCTAGACGCGTTTTGACGCAGCGGCATCATCAGTATTGGTGACGGCGGCGAAAAAAATACAGAAATTCCGGCTACTGCGCCGGAAAATTCGCCAGCGGCAGGCTCAGGCCGCCGACGAACCTGATCAGTTCCTGCTGGCTGCTGACGCCCGTCTTATCGAAAACATGCGCCAGGTGCTTACGCATTGTATGGATTGAAATGCCAAGCTCGGCGGCCGCCGCGTTCGTCGCCTGTCCGTCAGCGATCATCAGCGCAATGCGGGCTTCGCGGGAGGTCAATCCCGACAAGGCAGACAGAACTTCAAGCGCCGGCGGCGTGCTTGCGCCATTTGTTGTGACAAATATTGCGGCGTTGCCTGCTCCCAATTCGCGGCGGCGCAGAGATTTTCCGAGAGGAAGGACGTAACAAACCGCCATAGCGCCGCCGGTTCCGGGCAGTGCAATGCCATTGCCAAAATTGCCGAGATCGCCATCGTCCTGCGAGCATGCGCGGTCCAGCGCCGTCTGCAGGCCCTTAGCGTGGGGAATAGAAGCCGCAGTCACCTTGTTGTTGCGGACAGTGAGACTGACACCTGCCGAAAGCAGCCGGTCCGCCGTTTCATTGGCATAGACAAGCCGCGCGTCCTGCCCCACAATCAAAACGCCCGCGCCAATGCGGTCGAGCAGTTGGCGGTAAAGCTGCAATTGCAGCTTGCCTTCATCGAGCATCCCGCTGATGAGCAGCGAGCGGCGGAAATGCGGTGCGAGCAAGCGGAACGTGTCGCGCTCACTTTCAGTGACCAGACCTCGAGAACTGTAGGTGGCTGCACCGACAGATCCCTGCATTCCGTTGCGCTTGGCCACTTGCGTGAAGCAATAGTCGCGCAATCCCTGTGGTTTCACCCATTGCTGGTAGACGTCGCTCTTGTGAAACTCCGCTTCTGTGACGCACAGCATCTGTGAGATGGAATCGTCAATATCCATGACTGTCCAGCGCTCAAGTCCGGGAATATGCCCGTACCATTGGGGCAATTTGTCCATCCAGTCCTGAGACCATTCAGATTGAAAAACACTCAGATGCGACCTGCCTCCGACCACACTGTAACTTCCATCATTGAAGTTGACATGGACATAGGCCATGTCCATCTGGTCGCGAATTCCGGTGAGCGTCGGCACCCAAAGTTCCGGATCGATTGCGCAGTCGTAAATTTGGCCGATAACCGCGCTCAGTTCTTCCTGCGTGTAATGCAACTATTGCCCCTCAAGCCTGCGTAAAAATTCTAGCTGGGGGAAATTGAATTGCAAGCGGGGACAGGAAAGCGCGCTTCACGCCAGCCGCGCATACGCCAACCCGCCGGCGATGACCCCCGCCCCCAGTATCCGGCCAAACCGGAACGGTTCCTTCAGCCAGAGCATCGCCAGCGCAACAGCGAACAGGACAGAGGCCTCGCGCAGCGCGGCGACGAGCGGAATTGGGGCCTTGGTCATCGCCCAGACGACGGCGGCGTAGATGGCGAGCGAGGCTGCGCCGCTGGTCAGGCCGCGCTTCCAGCCATGATCGATGGCAGCGATGAGGCGCTGGCGCTGGCGGGTCAGCCCGTAGGCGAGCAGGACCCAGCCGTTGGCCACATACAGGAAAACGACATAGGCGAAGGGCGAGCCGGAAGCGCGCGCGCCGAACCCGTCCACCAGCGTATAGCCCATAACGCTGACGGCGACTGCAAGCGCATTGAGGAGCATCGGTTTGCTGCGGAACGCGGTGACATCGTAGCCTGACGCGATCACCACATAAATGCCAGCGAGAATGGCGGCGATGGCGATCCAGTCGCTGTGGCTCATCACTTCGCCGAACAGGAGCACGGCGGCGAGCATGGTGAGCACCGGCGCAAGTCCGCGCGCCAGCGGGAACACAACGCTGACAGATCCAGACGCATAGGCTTTGCCGAGGAACGACCAGTAGAAGATGTGGATGAAAACGGACAAAGCCAGATAAGGCGCGGCCTCAATTGGCGGCGCGCCGGTGAGGATCAGCACAGGCGTCGCAGCCACGCCGCCGCCGATTGCGAGCATGATCGACGCAGCAAGTGGATCGGGCGCTGATTTCAACGCGCAGTTCATCACCGCGTGGCAGGCGGCGGAGAAGAGGACGACGAAGAAGACAAGCGGGTCCATGTGCGGCTGTTCCGGTCAGGCGTTGACAGCCGCGTTCCTAGCCGACAAATCTCAAACTGAAATCACCCGTTCAGGTGAGCCGCGCAAATTGCAATCCGCACTCAGGCCTGAAGCACCGGCAAGCTGAGGTCGCCAACGAGCCTCGCCACCGCCTGCTGATCGTTTGTGCCGGTCTTCTGGAAAATATGGGTAATGTGGCTGCGGATCGTGTTGAGGCTGATGCCGAGCTGTTCTGCACCGTCCTTTGGGCTGACGCCTCCGGCGATCATCAGCGCAATGCGCGATTCCTGCGAGGTCAGGCCGGTGAGCGCCGAGAGCGCTTCAAGTGTCGGCGGAAGGGCTGCTTTTTCGGTGGAGATGAAAATCGCTGCGAGGCCGGGACCGAGCGCGCGGCGGCTTTCGGATTTGCCAAGTGGCAGCACATAGCAGACGGCGGGCGCGCCGTCGCGCGAGGGCAGCGGGATGCCGTTGCCGCGAAGTCCGATATCTGTGTCGTTTTCTGCGCAGGCGCGCTCCACCGCCTCGTTAAATCCAGCCGCAAACGGCGGATGCGCCGCCTGCACCCGTCCGCCCTTCACCGCAATGTTCCTGCCTGAAGAAAGCAGCATCTCCGCGCTGGCATTGGCATAAACCAGCTTGCCGCCGTGCGTGACAATCATGATGCCGGTGGCGAGCCTGTCGAGGAGATTATGCTGCAGGCTGGCCCGGAAACGGTTCTCGGTCCGCATGCCGCTGATCATCAGCGCGCGCCGCACATGCGGAGACAGAAGCGCGAAAATCTCGCGGTCGGCATCATCAAACAGCGCGCGGCTTTCATAGCTGACGGCGACCAAAATGCCGGTCAGGTCCCTGCGCTTGACCAGGGGCGTGTTACAGGTGTCGCGCAGGCCTTGCGGTTTGACCCAGGCTTCACAGAATTTTGTCGCGCGGAACTCGCTTTCCGTCAAAAGCTGCATTTGCGAAATCGGCGTGTCGATTTCCGTGTCAAACATCGCATCAACACCCGGAATGATGTCGAGCAGGCCCGGCAGTTTATCGATCCATTCCCTGTTCCAGTCTGTCTGGAAGGTGATCATGTCCGGCGGCAAGCCCGACCCGCTCTTACTCATGCTGGTGAAATTCAGCTGCACGAATGCAAGCTCCATACGGTCCCTGATTAAATCAAGCGTCTGAAACCAGCGCGACGGCTCAACCGCGCAGTCGTAGATGTCGCCGATCATCCGGCTGAGCTCAGCGTTTGTCAGCGGCTTCACGGCGAGACTCCAAATTTTGCGCGGAATGTGAACGCAGATTTCGGGCAAAGCAACCCGCCCGAATTGAACGGCGTCACAGGCTCTGCGCCTCCTTGGCCCTGCGCCGCTCCAGCCCCAGCTGATGCTCGCGCCAGATGATGAACAGGCCGGCTCCCACGACAATCAGCGCGCCGGTCAGCATTTGCCGCGTCGGCACATCCTGAAAAACGGCATAGCCGATGCCAAGCGACAGGATCAGCGAGACATATTCGAACGGCGCGATGGTCGAGACATCGGCGTAGCGATAACAGGAGGTGAGGAAT
>JANMMM010000241.1:0-11928 GCA_031373225.1 Phyllobacteriaceae bacterium
GCTTGCAGGGCGGATTCAAGCGGCTCGAGGTCTATGTCGTGTGCAAGACAGGCATCGCGGAGAGTGTGGAAGGACGTGACCGGGCAGCCGATGCACAGCATATGAAACCGGATGAACACGGGCAGCGTCTGAGGCCAGACGGCAAGGATGCGTTCGACGCTCAGGTCTGCGCTGAATGCGGGCGGCGTCATGATGTCAGCGGAGAAAAAAGCCGCGCAGCCATTGCCCCGACAGGAAACCCGGCTCTTCGCGGACAAGGCGCATTCCAAGATTGTCCGGCGGCGCGCCAACGGCGCAGCCGCCGGTTTTGGCATCCCGGACGAAATCAGTCATGTAAGCGCGGTGTTTTCCTTCAACGATCCGTACGCCGCAATTGTCAATGGCGGACATGACCGGGCCGTCCGCCGAAAGCGTGGAGCGGGTGTAGCAGGTGCTGGTCCACTCCCAGACATTGCCGGACAGGTCCGCAAGCCCATTCTCATTGAAGCCGAAAAATCCACCGGGATGCGCGACAGGGTCCGGCGCGGCGGCCCTGGCGGTTTCAGCCTCATATTCCTCAATCCAGCGCCGCGACGGATCGGCGGGGTCAGAGTCGCGGCCAACGGCGTCATCGGCATATTTCGATCCGGCCAGCGCCGCCCATTCCCGATCCGTCGGCAAACGCCAGATGTCGCCGGTCTTGCCGCTGAGCCAGGCGCTGTATTTTTCAGCGTCACGGAAACTCACTCCGGTCACGGGAAGACCTCCGGACGGGCCGGCCGCATGGTCCAGCGGCCCGCATGCACTTTCGCTGACGCATTGGGCATATTGCTCCTGCGTGACCTGATACTTCATGGTCTCAACCGGAGCTGGCAGAGTGAGGGGTTGCAATTGTCCGTCCACCGGCATGCCGTTCAGCTGAAATTCGCCGGACATCCGGTATGAGACAGGCTTCGGAAGCACGGAGATTGTCAGCGGCGCGGGAAAATCAGGAGCCGTCTGCCTTGGGTGGAAGGTCCAAGTCGCCGCCGCCACGATCAAAGCGGCGGCGGCAAACTGCAGAACGGGCGGGACGCGCAGCGCTTGTTGGTTATCTTTCAATGCCAGCGACATGCGCGTCACTCCCTTCTGTTTCGCATCCAGTTCAATTGGTCACCGGCCTTGGCGCCTCGACCTGCTTCATCAGATCATCGTCCCACGTGCCCTCGACCTTGAAATGCGCCGTTGCGCCAAGCTCGACGGCCTCGATCAGATTGTGGTTGACATAGGCGTAGATGCCGGGCTGCAGAAATGTGTATATGGCCGCGCCCGCAGAGCCGCCGCGGATGAACCAGGTTTCATAGTCGCGGTGCGGCGCGTTGATGAATTTGCCATGTTCCCAGACATAGTCGGCATGGCCGCCGATCAAATGCGGGCGCGTGTCGCGGTTTGCCTGCGAATGCACGATCAAGACGGTTTCGCCGACCTTGGCCTTCAGCGCATTGTCGCCGGTGAGAGCGCCGGCCTTGCCGTTGAACACTTCATGCGTCGGGATCAGGCCCTTCATCACCACAAGCATGTCGGCATAGGCGTCGCCGGAGGATTCGTAGGATTTGAATTTTCCCCCGGCGTCGCGCGGCATGTAGAAATCGTTCTCGCCGATATAGACAATTTTGTCATATTTCAGCGCTTCGCCCTTCTCATTCTTCAGGCCGTCGCGCGGCAGGATCATGATCGCGCCGCTCATGCCGGACACGACATGCCAGGGGATCATCGAGCCGCCGGGGGCGCAGTGATAGACGAATGTGCCGGTGCGCGTCGCCTTGAAGCGCAGTTTCACCTGTTCGCCCGGATTGATCAGCGTCAGCCCACCGCCGCCGAGCGCGCCGGTGGCGGCGTGGAAGTCGATATTGTGGGCAAGCGTGTTGGTTTCCGGATTGATCAGCGTCAGTTCGACATAATCGTCCTGATGCACAACCATCAGCGGACCCGGCACCGAGCCATTGTAGGTCATGGCGTGCAAGGTCGTGCCCTCGTCGTCAATGACGATGGGTTTCTCCTCAATTGACATTGTGAATTCAATGATCTGCGGGCCGGAAGCCGCGACCTGCTCATGCTCATGCACAAAGGGCGGCGCGACCAGCGCAATTTTCCTGCGGGGCAGTTTTTCGATGTCCGCCTCCGTCATGGCGGCTGAAAATGTCGGCTGCGCCGCCATTATTCCCGCTGCCGCCGTCCCGAATAAAAGTGCTTCGCGCCGGGTGAACATGGGTATCTCCTTTGCCGTTCCACGTGAGCGTTGGGGAAAAACTAGGCGAATGCCGGCGGCGTCTCCTTGCGCTGGCGCAAATGCGGCGGCGATACCCGTGTCCGATTATTTTGGGCGAAGTTCTTGAATCCGCCCCCTGCCCTTCATACGTGAACATTCTGCGGTCCAATCGGGTGGCCGCGCACTGTTTGAGGACAATGCACATGCACACTTCCGCACTGATCCGTCCGGCGTGGACCCCGGCAACAATTGCGCTCATGGTTGTCGGTTTCATGGTGTTCTGGCCGCTCGGCCTTGCCATGCTCGCCTATATTATCTGGGGCGACAGGCTTGACGGGTTCAAGCGCGATGTCAATCAGGCCACCGACGGCATGTTCCGCGCCGCCAAGGGCTTTGGCCGCCAGGAGGCCTATACCGGCAATGTCGCCTTTGACGACTGGCGCAACGCCGAGATCGAGCGTCTCAACAATGAGCGCCGCAAGCTCGACGAGATGCGCGCCGAATTCGAAGAAGAGCTGCGCGAACTGCGCCGCGCCAAGGACCAGGAAGAGTTCGACCGGTTTATGGCCAAGCGAAATGGCGCAAGCTCAAAGGTGCGCGGCAAGTCTGTGCCGGACACAGCAATCGAATAAGCTCCCTCCCAAGGGCTGAACGACGCGTCCGGCACGCAGGCGCCGGGCGCGCTTTATCAGAAGCGCGCATGCGGCGATCCCGTGTGCTTACAACCTGCGCTTCCGGTCAACCGGTCTCATCCCGCCCATTATCCAGCCGCCGCACCATCAGCTTGTCAACGCGTCTGCCGTCCATGTCGACCACTTCAAAGCGGAAGCCCAACGCATCAACCACATCGCCAGTCGACGGCAGGCGCTGCATATGGTCGATGACGAATCCCGCCGCCGTGTCGTAGGAGCGGCGCTCGGGGAGTTTCAGGCGGATGAGGTCGGCCATTTCATCAGCAGGCATCCAGCCGGAAATCAGCCATGAGCCGTCTGCGCGCTCCACCGCTTCCGGCTCGTCATCATCCTCGTCGGCGCGGAACGAGCCGGCGATGGCGTCGAGAATGTCGGCGGGGGTGACGACGCCTTCGAAATGTCCATACTCATCGTGCACCAGCGCGATCGGAACCGCCGCGTCGCGCAGATGTTTCAAGACGTCGAGCGCATCCACGACGTCCGGTATCATCGCCACGTCATGCACATGGTCGCGGATTTTCAGCGGCTTCTTTGAGATGAGCGCCGGAATAAGATCGCGCACCTGGATGACGCCGATCACCGCCTCCTGCCTGCCTTCGCAGGCGGGCAGCCGGGCGTGTTTGGCATTTTCCAGCCGTTTGAGCATGTCGGCGTCAGAAAGGGTCACGTCCAGCCATTCCACATCCGAGCGCGGCGTCATAATGGCGCGGGCGCTGCGGTCGGAAAGGCGAAGAACGCCCGATATCATCGCCCGCTCGTCGGCCTCGATGACGCCCGAATGCGCCGCTTCCGCGACGATGGTCTTGATCTCCTCCTCCGTCACCGAGCTCTCCGGCGAGGCGCGAAGACCGAGCAGAAACAGAATTCCCTGCGTCGATGCGTCAAGAAACCACACTATTGGCGTCGTGATCTTTGACAGAAGATACATCGGCGGGGCGACGAGGCAGGCGATGCTCTCGGGGTCGCGCAGCGCGAACTGTTTGGGGACCAGTTCGCCGATGACCACCGACAGAAAGGTGATGACGCTGATGACGCCGCCAAAGCCCAGCGGCTCGGCCAGCCAATTCTCTACGCCAAGCCCCTTCAACCAAATGGTGACATAGCCGCCCAGAGCCGCGCCGGAAAACGCGCCAGCCAAAATGCCAACCAGCGTGATGCCGATCTGCACGGTGGACAGGAAGCGCCCCGGATTTTCATTCAACGCCAGCGCCCGCCGCGCCCCGCTTTTGCCGTGCTCGGCCATGCTCTTCAGCCGCATCCTGCGCGAGGAGACGACGGCAAGCTCTGAGAGGGCAAAAATGCCGTTCAGGAGAATCAGGAAAGCGACGATGAGAAGTTCAAACACGCATTTGACCCGGCATTCTGGCGCGCGGGTCCTTCGGTTGGTCGTGATTTCAGTCTGTGGGGCTTGGCGCGTATAAAATCAACTAGCGGATCAGCTTCGACACGAGCTGCGCGGTGAAATCCACCATTGGCACAATGCGCGCATAGTTGAGCCGCGTCGGCCCGATGACGCCGACGGCGCCGATGATGCGCTGCTCCGTGTCGCGGAACGGCGCGACCACGAGCGAGGAGCCGGAGAGCGAGAACAAGCGGTTTTCCGAGCCGATGAAGATGCGCACGCCGGGGCCGGTTTCGGCGAGGTCGAGGAATTGCAGCAGCCCCTGCTTCGTCTCCAGGTCGTCAAACAGAAGTTTCAGCCGGTCGAAATCCTCGCCCGCCGAGGCGTTGCCAAGCAGGTTGGAGCGGCCCCGCACAATCAGCTGGCCCGGCTCATCATTGCCCGCGCCGGACCAGACAGCGAGACCTCTCTCGACCAGTTTCTGACTGAGCCCGTCCAGCGCCTGGCGAGTTTCCTTGAGCAGCTTGCTGATTTCCTTGCTGGCCTCGGAGATCGTGCGCCCGACAATATGGGCGTTGAGAAAGTTGGAGGCTTCGGTGAGCTGTGAGGATGTGACCCCCGGCAGCAGGTCCAGCACGCGGTTTTCCACATCGCCCGACTGCGACACTAAAATCGCCAGCGCCTTGGTCGGCTCCAGCCGGATAAACTCCAGATGCTTCAGCGGCGCTTCGCTCTTGGTCGCCAGAACCAGCCCCGCGCCGCGCGACAGGCCGGAGAGCATCTGGCTCGCCTCGGTCAACAGATTCTCGACCGGCTTGCCCTCGCCCGACGCCTTGATCTGCGTCTCGATGCTGCGCCGCTCCTCGCTCGACAGGTCGCCGATTTCCATGATGCCGTCGACGAAGAACCGCAAACCGGTCTGCGTCGGCATCCGTCCAGCCGAGACATGCGGCGCGTAGATAAGGCCGAGATTTTCCAAATCCGACATGACGTTGCGGATAGTTGCGGGCGACAGCGACTGTGGCAAGATGCGCGAAAGATTTCGCGAACCAACCGGGTCGCCCTCGCTGAGATAGTTTTCGACGATCAGTTTGAATATGTCGCGCGAGCGCTGGTCGAGAGCGCTCGTGTTTGCCGGGATGATTGTCTTTTGCATGAACGCTTTCGGCACTGTGTCCAGCCAATATAGAGGCCGTCCCCGCGCTTGCAAAGCCGAGTTTGCATTTGGCCGCTTCGCGCCATAAAACGCGCTTTGATTTTGAACACGCGGAGACATGCCCATGCGCCCATCCAAGCGCGACACCGATGAAATGCGCGCGGTCAGCTTCGAGCGTGCCGTCTCGAAGCACGCCGAAGGCTCGTGCCTTGTCAAATTCGGCGACACACATGTGCTCTGCACCGCCTCGCTGCTCGAAAAAGTCCCCGGCTGGATGCGCAATTCCGGCAAGGGCTGGGTGACAGCCGAATATGGCATGCTGCCGCGCTCGACCGGCGAGCGGATGAACCGCGAAGCCTCGTCCGGCAAACAGGGCGGGCGCACGCTGGAAATCCAGCGGCTGATCGCGCGGTCTTTGCGGGCCGTTGTTGATCTGCAAGCCTTGGGCGAGCGCCAGATCACGGTGGACTGCGATGTCATCCAGGCTGATGGCGGCACGCGCACGGCGGCGATCACCGGCGGCTGGGTGGCGCTGCATGAATGCCTGAAATGGATGGAAGCGCGCCAGATGCTGACCGTCGCCAACGTCCTGAAAGACCATGTCGCCGCCGTCTCATGCGGCGTCATCAATGACAAGCCGGTGCTGGACCTCGACTATGTGGAAGATTCAAGCGCTGGCACGGATTCAAACTTCGTCATGACCGGCAAGGGCGGAATCGTCGAGATTCAGGGCACCGCCGAGGGCGCGCCCTTCTCCGAGGCCGAGTTTCTCGAGCTGATGGCGCTGGCCCGCAAGGGGATCAACAAGCTGGTGGATTTGCAGAAACTGGCGGTGATGTGAGGAGCCATGCGCCCGAACGGCATTCTCGAAACCGCGCTTTACGTCGATGACCTGGAAAGAGCCGAGCATTTCTACGGCTCTGTTCTGGGGCTGGCGCTGATCTCGAAAATGCCGGGAAGGCATGTCTTCTTCCGCTGCGGCGAGGCCGTGCTGCTCCTGTTCAACGCCGCCGCCACGCGCGTCGCGCTGCAAGGCTCCCTGCCGGTGCCGACGCATGGCTCCAGCGGGCAGGGCCACGCCTGCTTCCGGGCGTCTTCTGAAGAGATGGATCAATGGATAGTCCACCTGCGTGAGCAGGACGTGGCGATAGAGTCGGATTTCGTCTGGCCCGGCGGCGGGCGCTCGGTCTATTTCCGCGATCCGTCGGGTAACAGCCTTGAGTTTGGCGAGCCGAAAATTTGGGGATTGGAATGACGTCGCTGACCGGCAGGATTGTCCTCGCCACCCACAACGCGGGCAAGCTGCGTGAATTCAGGGGGCTGATGACGCCGTTCGACATTGATGTCGTCTCCGCAGGCGAACTGGGTCTTGCCGAGCCGGAAGAAACGGGAACCACATTCGAGGAAAACGCCTTCATCAAGGCGCACGCCGCCGCCAAGGCCTCAGGCATGACGGCGCTCTCGGATGATTCCGGTCTGTGTGTCGATGCGCTTAACGGCGCGCCGGGGGTTTACACAGCGGACTGGGCGATCCAGCCCGATGGGTCGCGCAACTGGCGGCTGGCGATGGCAAAGGTCGAGGACGCTCTGCAGGCGCAGGGCGCTGAGCTGCCGGCGCAGCGCAGGGGAAAATTCGTCGCGGTCCTGTGCCTGTGCCAGCCGGACGGGAGCGCGCAGTATTTTCGCGGTGAAGCGCCCGGCGCGCTGGTCTGGCCGATGCGCGGCACGGACGGCTTCGGCTACGACCCGATGTTCCAGCCGGACGGGCATTACCGCACCTTCGGTGAAATGAGTGCTGAGGAAAAGCATGGCTGGCGGCCCGGCATGGAAAGCGCCACCTCGCACCGCGCCCGCGCGTTTCAGCTGTTTGCGCGCGATATGCTGGGCGTCACATGATCCCGCCCGACGACGGCGCGCCCGGCTTCGGTGTCTATCTGCACTGGCCCTTCTGCGCCGCAAAATGCCCCTACTGCGATTTCAACTCGCATGTCCGGCATCAGGCGGTTGATCAGGAGCGCTATGCCAAAGCTTTCCGCCGCGAGATGCGGACGATGCGTGAGCGCACGGGACCCAAGACCGTCAAAAGCATCTTCCTCGGCGGCGGCACGCCGAGCCTGATGCAGCCGCAGACGGTGGGGGCGCTGCTCGGCGCGGTGTCGGAATTCTGGAGCGTGCCGGACAATATCGAGATCACGCTGGAAGCCAACCCGTCGAGCGTCGAAGCGGAGCGTCTCCGGGGCTACCGCGCCGCCGGGGTCAACCGCGTGTCGCTGGGCGTGCAGGCGCTGAATGACAGGGATTTGAAATTTCTCGGGCGGCTGCACAATGTCGAGGAAGCATTGATAGCCATCGGGCTGGCGCGCGATATTTTCCCAAGGCTGTCATTCGACCTCATCTATGCGAGGCCAAACCAAACATTGGCCGAATGGGAAGCCGAGCTGAACGAGGCGATTGGCTACGCGGCGGACCACCTTTCCATGTATCAGCTGACAATCGAACAGGGCACGCCTTTCGCTGCCTTGCAAAAGGTCGGGAAACTGACTGTGCCGGACGGGGACCATGCGGCGGACCTCTACGCGCTGACGCAGGATGTGACCGCCGCGCGCGGCATTCCGGCCTATGAGGTTTCCAACCACGCCGCCCCCGGCGCCGAGAGCCGTCACAATCTGGTCTACTGGCGCTACGGCGAATATGCCGGTATCGGCCCCGGCGCGCATGGGCGGTTTGTCGAGGGCGGGACCCGAAGTGTGACGATTTCCGAGAAGCTGCCGGAGCGCTGGCTTGAGATGGTTGAAACGGGCGGCACGGGCGTCGCCGAGGAGGAGCGGCTGACCTCGGAGCAGCAGGGCGACGAGATGCTGATGATGGGGCTGCGGCTGAATGAGGGCATCGACGTGCAGCGCTACGAGCGCATGGCGGGACGCACGTTTGATCCCAAGCGGCTTGCAGTGCTGCAGGAGGAGGGGATGATCGAACCCGTAGGAAACTCGCGGCTGCGGGCAACGCCTAAAGGGATGATATTGCTGGACGCGGTGCTGGTGGAGCTTTTGCGGTGAAGTTGGAAAAATCGGGGACAGTTTACTTGGCCTTTGCCGTTCGTTGGCAATTGCGCGCTGATGCGCAAGCCAAGTAAACTGTCCCCGATTTATCGCGCCGTCAAAATCCTGAAAATGGGGACAAGTGTCTGAATGACGGACCAAAGCAAGAGCGGCTCCTACCTCCTCGCGGGATGCACCGTCACCGCCCGCCCGCTGGAGCCTGCGCTCTATCTGGTCGCCACGCCTATCGGCAATCTCGGCGACATCACGATCCGCGCGCTCGAAACGCTCGCCGCCGCCGACATCATCGCCTGCGAGGACACGCGCACCTCGCGGGTGTTGTTGGACCGCTATGGCATCCGGACCAAGACCGTATCCTATCACGATCATAATCAGTCTGTTGCAGGCGCGCGGCTGATTGAGACGCTGCAATCCGGCAAGTCCGTTGCGCTCATCACCGACGCCGGCACGCCGCTGGTCTCGGACCCCGGCGAGCAGCTGGCCGCCGACGCGCGGGCGGTGGGCATCCGCGTTGTTCCCATCCCCGGCGCGTCGGCAGTTCTGGCTGCATTGACTGCGGCGGGGCTGCCTGCGTCGCGGTTCTTCTTCGAGGGGTTTCTTCCCGCCAAGACCGGCCAGCGCCGCGCGCGGCTGGCGAGCTTGGCAAGTTTGGATGCGACGCTGATTTTCTATGAGGGTCCGCACCGGCTGAGCGAAACGCTGGCGGACATGGCGGATGTTCTCGGCGAAGGACGCGGGGCGGCGGTGTGCCGGGAACTGACCAAGACGTTTGAGGAAGTCATTGTGCTGCCGCTCGGACCCCTGTCCGCCCGCTATCCGGCGGAGGCCAATGTCAAGGGCGAGATCGTCATCGTCGTCGAGCCGCCGAAAGAGGTCGGGACGAGCGAGGCGGATGTTGATGCGCTGCTGCAATCGCTGACCAAGGAAATGTCCGCCTCCAAGGCCGCCGCCGAAGCCTCACGGCTGACCGGCATTTCCAAAGCGGAACTCTATCAGCGCCTGTTGGACGCCAAGAAACATGGCGCGTGATTATTCCTCCCGCCTCTCAGCCGAGCGCAAGGGCCGCAAAGGCGAGACGCTGGCGGTGATTTTTCTGATGCTCAAAGGCTACCGTATCATCGCCCGCCGCTACAAAACCAAGCAGGGCGAGGTGGACATCATCGCCCGCAAAAGAGACGTTGTGGCGATGGTCGAGGTCAAGGCGCGGGCGACGCTGTTGGAAGCGATGGACGCGGTGGACCATTCGACGATGCGCCGCATCGAGGCGGCGGGGGATGTTTGGTATTCAAAGCAGCGGGACTTTGCGCGGATAAATATCCGTTATGACCTCATCGCCATCCTGCCGCGCAAATGGCCAGTGCATGTCGAGAGCCTGTTTGACGCGCGGTGAGCGATGAGCTCAGCTGCCGGACGCCGCCGCCTTCTCCCGTTCCCGCTTGGAGCCGCCGCGCTTTTTCAACACGCTTTCCAGCCAGTCTGTCCGCATTTCAGGCACCGAGGCCAGCAGGTTTTCCGTATACGGATGATACGGCGGCGCGAAGATTTTGGTGGTCGGGCCTTCATCCACCAGCTTGCCCTTGAGCATCACGGCGGTGCGGTGCGCGATGCGGCGCACGATGCCGAGGTCATGGGTGATGAACAGATAAGCGACGCCGAGATCATCCTGCAGCCGCTTCAGGAGCTTGAGGATTTCATCCGCCACCAGCTGGTCGAGCGCCGAGGTCGGCTCGTCGCAGATGATGAGGTCGGGATCGGCCGCCAGGGCGCGGGCGATGCAGATGCGCTGCTTCTGCCCGCCTGAGAGCTGGGTGGAGAGCCGTCCGGCATAGTCCTCCGGCAGGCCCACCTGCCGCAGCAGCTCGGCGACGCGCGCTTTCACCTCAGTCGGAGATTTGTTGTAGTAGAACGCCACCGGACGACCGATGATTTCGCCGATGGTCTGGCGCGGATTGAGCGCCACATCGGGCAGCTGATAGATGAATTGTATCTGGCGCAGATCATCTTTGCTGCGGTCTTTCAGAGACACAGAAAGTTCGGTCCCGCGGAATTTCACTGAACCGGATTTGCGCGGCAAAAGGCCGACGATCAGGCGCGCCAGCGAGCTTTTGCCCGAACCGGACTCGCCGACAACCGCGACAGTCTCGCCCTTGGCGACATTGAGCGTCACGTCGTTCACCGCTATGAAATCGCCATACTCGCCAAGCGCATTCTTGATATCAAGAATGATCTCGCCGCGCGGCTTGTCCAATTCGGCGGACAGATGGTCGGCCTGCTTGCGCTCGCTGACAAGCGCGCGGGTGTACGGATCCTTCGGCGCGGACAATATCTGCGCGGTTTCGCCAAGTTCGATCAAATTGCCGCCGCGCAACACCATAATGCGGTCAGACACCTGCGCCACCACCGCCAGATCATGCGTGATATAGAGCGCGGCCAGATTATAGTCCTTGATGACTTTCTTAATCAGCGCCAGAACTTCAATTTGCGTCGTCACGTCCAACGCCGTCGTCGGCTCGTCGAACACCATGATGTCAGGGCGGCAGGACATCGCCATCGCCGTCATCGCCCGCTGCAGCTGACCACCCGAAACCTCGTGCGGGTAGCGGTTGCCGATGGTCTCGGGATTGGGCAGATCAAGCGCCTTGAACAGCTCGATTGCCCACTCTTTTGCTTCCGCCGGTTTCATCAATCCGTGCTGGATCGGCATTTCGCAGACTTGATCGAGCAGCGTATGAAACGGGTTGAATGATGCAGCCGCGCTTTGCGCGATATAGGCAATATGCTGGCCGCGCTGTTCGCGGCGGCCTTCTGAGGAGAGATCACGGATCGATACGCCGTCAATTTCGACGGTACCGCCGGTGATGCGGCAGCCCGCCCTTGTGTAGGCCATGGCGCCGATGCCGATGGTTGATTTGCCGGCGCCGCTTTCGCCGATGAGACCGAGCACTTCGCCGCGCTTCAGCTCAAGCGAGATGTTGTTGACCAGGCAAAGGCCGCTAATGGATTCAATGCGCAAATTGTGGATTTTGAGAACTTGTTCGACAGCCATTTTACATCTCCGCCGAAGCGCCGGAAGGCCGCGCATTGATTGAAAGGATCCAGTCGACGATGAGGTTCACGCCAATCGTCATCAGTGCGATCATCGCCGCCGGGTAAAGCGGGGCGACAAGGCCAAAGGAAATCGCCTTGCCGTTCTCGCGCACCATGCCGCCCCAGTCGGCAAATGGCGGTTGGATACCAAGACCTAGGAAGGAGAGGCCCGCCACGAATAGAAAGTTAAAGCAGAAGCGCAGGCCAAATTCGGAAATCATCGGCGGTAAAACGTTGGGCAGCACTTCGCGGGTCATGACCCACCAAAGGCCTTCACCCCGCAGTTTGGCGGCTTCCACATATTCAAGCACGGCGATGTTCATCGACACGGCGCGGGCGAGGCGGAAGACGCGGGTGGAATCGAG
>JANMMM010000242.1:0-3620 GCA_031373225.1 Phyllobacteriaceae bacterium
GCGGCTGATTGACGGCTGGGTTCTGCGGTTGGGTGTTTCGGCGCCAGAGGCATTCCGCTTCTCGTTTGGACGCCAGGGGCTGGGGGATTTTCTTGCCGGGGAAATCAAGGTCGGCTCGACACCGCGGCATGAGCTGATTGGTCACTACATTCATGTTGATGATGGGAAGTTTGTCACCAGAGGTGCAATTCCGAGCGATCTGGAGTCCATCGAGGCAACGCGCAGACGGCTGGAAGACCGGCAGATTCCCCAGGGTGAAAACGCCTCGCTGGACAAGAAATATGAAGGCGTCCTGCTTTGGCTCGCGGGCGGTTCAGGCGGCAGCAAGGATGTCTTGAACCATATTGCCAAGACCAAGGACTATTGGAAGCAAAAGAAGGTCTATCCGATCACAGCGCTGTGGTGCTCCGATCTCATGGACCAGGCGGGCGCGTTTCTGGAGCGGATCGAGCAGGGCGCGTTTGAGCTGGTGCGCACTCCGGGCATCGATCTTGACCGCCGCATTGAGCAGGACGCGCGGGCGATCGGACGGGCGGTCTGGCGCGACATTGCACGTTCGGCCGCGGCGGCGGCCTGCAGCGACACGCTGCACGACAGCCGCATGGACGCAGGCGCTGGCGCCATGCGCCAAGCCTTTGATGTGTTGGCTGCGGTCAAGGAGACAAAGCTTCATGTCGTCGGCGAGGGTGTCGGCGCAATTCTGCTGCACAGGCTCTTGAGAGACTTCGGCCCCAATGATTTCGCGCAGATTTCGACCGTGTCGCTGATAATGCCCGCCAGCACAGTGAATGAGTATGAAGACATGCGCCGGTGGCTTGCCCCCTGGTGCCGGGGCCCCAATGTGATTGTCGCAAGTGAATCCACCGCCAAGCGGTTCCGCTATGGGCGCTACCGGGGATCGCTACTCGATCTGGCGCAAATGTCATTTGTCGAAAATCCGCCGATGCGCAGCGCCCAGAGTGCCAAGGCCGGCGCTTCGCGGCGGCAGCGCGCGCTTGAGGCGGATCCCGGCTCTGATTTGATTGGCCGGCATTCGGGCGAGAAGCTGAAAGACCGGTTCGGCGAAAAGAATATTGACCTTATCGAAATCAGCCTTCCCGGCGGAGCCGACAGGATCGCGTCGCTGCGCGATGTCTCGGCCGGACGCGAAGCGCTGAACGCCATGGAAAAGATCGTTCTGGGCGACAAGGCAACCGGCGGCGCGCCAAATGTGCCGACGGCGGCCGAGCCAAAGCGCGAGGATCAGGTCCGCGCCTCGGCGCGTCCTTCGCTGCCTACCGCCCTTATCGGAGCGCCTAAAAACTGAAACAGGAGGAGATGATTATGGCTTCCACCGGAAACACCGCCGCTTCCGCCGCGCCGCGCGGCCTTTCGCTGCATGTCGGCTTGAACGAGATCAGTCCGGCGCATTATGGCGGCTCCAACGGGCGGCTGGAGGCGTGTATCAATGACGCGGAAGAAATGGAGAAACTCGCGCTGGCGCAGGGGTTCAAGGTTCTCGCCGTGCTGCGCGACAGCCAGGGCACGCGGCAGGCGGTGAAGGACACGTTCACACAAGCCGCCAAGGCATTGAAATCAGGTGATATTTTCTTTTTTTCGTATTCGGGTCACGGCTCCTTTGTGCCGGACGAGAACGGCGATGAGCCGGATCATGCCGACGAGACATGGTGCCTGTATGATGGGATGCTGATTGACGATGAGGTCAATCTCTTATGGCAGGCGTTTGCGCCCGGCGTGCGCATTTTTGTTCTGCTTGACTGCTGCCATTCCGGCTCGGCGATCAGGGATTTTCTTGCCGCAGGCGGCGGAGCGCAGCCAGCCAAAAGGGCGAGGGGGCTGCCCAAAGCCACGGCGAAAAAGACGTGGATGACCAACCGCGCAATGTATAAGGTCATCTCCGACGCCACCGCCGCAGCCGCGTCGGGAGCCACGGCCAAGAACCCGGCTTGCACCGTCACATTGATCTCAGGCTGTCAGGACGACCAGGTTTCCATCGACGACTGGCCAAACGGCGCTTTCACAGCGCAGGTTCTTGCGGCATGGAACAATGGCGCGTTTCAGGGAACGATTGCTGATTTTCACGCTGCGATCATAGCCGCGATGGACCCAGATCAACAGCCGAACCTCTACACCATCGGCTCGGCGAACCCGGCGTTCCCGGCGCAGCGGCCGTTCATGATCTGACCTCACCCCGCCATGCGGTTATGCTTGCGCTTCATGTAGTCCTTGGCCGTCTCCACCGCGACCGCCGCGTCGCGGCAGTAGGAATCCGCCCCGACCGCTTTGCCGAACTCCTCGTTCAGCGGCGCGCCGCCCACCAGCACGACGATGTCATCGCGGATGCCTTTTTCCTTCAGCGTGTCGATGACGACTTTCATATAGGGCATGGTCGTGGTGAGAAGTGCGGACATGCCGAGAATGTCGGGCTGGTGCTCTTCGATGGCCGCGAGATATTTTTCGACCGGATTGTTTATGCCAAGGTCGATGACGTCAAAGCCCGCGCCTTCCATCATCATGCCAACCAGGTTCTTGCCGATGTCATGAATGTCGCCTTTGACGGTGCCGATGACCATCTTGCCCTGCTTCGGCGCGCCGGTGGCGATCAGCAGCGGGCGCAGGATGAACATGCCGGCCTTCATCGCATTGGCGGACAAGAGCACTTCCGGCACAAACAATATGCCGTCGCGGAAATCCTCGCCGACAATCCTCATGCCTTCGACCAGCGCAATGGTCAGAACCTTGTAAGGCTCCCAGCCGCGCTCAAGCAAGATATTGGTGCCGTCTTGGATTTCCTCCTTCAGCCCGTCATAGAGATCATCATGCATCTGCAGCACGAGCTCATCGTCAGACAGTTCCGAAAGAATGATTTCGTCGTCAGCCATGATATTTTCCTGTGCGATGCCCCGAAGCGGTCCGGGCCTGTATAACTATCCGTGAATGCTTGTAAAAGCCTTGCTTTGAAAGCGGCATGGGAAATTGCGGATGCGACGGAAATAAATTGGCCAGTGTTTGTGAGGCGCGGCGCGTTATGGATTGCCTGAACCCGCGCCATCGCTAGGATGAACCCAATATGGAGGACGCGTCGTGGGTCTTGTTGAACGTGTTGACGCTGCCATTGACGCAGCGCTGGTGAACCGCATTGTTGGCTGTGTGGTGCTAGTCCGCCAGAACGGCAAGGAAATCTATGCCCGTGCCGCCGGTCTCGCCGACCGGGAGGCGGGCAGGGCGATGAGTCGGGACGCGATTTTCCGGCTGGCCTCCGTCACCAAGCCCATTGTCGCCACCGCCGTTTTGCGCATGGCCGATCTCGGCCTGCTTGGACTTGACGATCCGGTGACCAAATTTCTGCCTTGGTTCACTCCTGCTCTTCCCGATGGCACCACGCCGCAAATTACGATCCGCCACCTCCTGACCCACACGTCAGGCATCACCTATGACGTGCCTGTCAATGTCGCTTCCGGCCTGTCCGGACCGTTGATCAGCCTTGACGAGAATCTGCGCCGCCTCGCCGGGGTTCCGCTTGCCTTTGCGCCGGGTTCGATGTGGGCCTACGGAATGGGCATTGACGTGCTCGGCGGCGTCATCGCGGCGGTCAGCGGCTCGAGCCTGGAAACCGCTGT
>JANMMM010000254.1:0-14299 GCA_031373225.1 Phyllobacteriaceae bacterium
TGGACGATGTGGCGGCCGACTTGGGTTACAGACTGGTGCTGTGGAGCGTCGACACGATAGATTGGAGCGCCAACTACAAGCCTGATAAATGGGTGCAGCATGGGATCAACCAGATCAAGGCGCGGAAAAGTTCAGTCGTGCTCAATCACGACATTCACCGCACGACCGCTGGAAACCTTGATCTGTTCATCCAGAAAATCAACGCGATCAGCGGCGCGAAGTTCAAACTTGCATCGACGCTTTGATATATGTGTTCATCTGAAACGGTCCGGGCGAAACTCCGTGCCAGTCAAACCGGTTTTTAGCAAGCTTTCACTCATATAATTCAGCAGTAACAAATCTGCGGCGTATTGACCCAAAGCAGGCGAGGACTGGATACCATAGCCGCCTTGGCCCGCCAACCAAAAGAAGTGCGGCTGATCTTGGTCGAAACCTGCCACAGGCAGCCGGTCTGGCGCAAAGGTGCGCAAGCCCGCCCATTTTGACGCAATTGCCGGGACTTTCAGCGTTGTCGCCTCTTCAAGATAATGCATTGCATAAGCGATGTCTAACTCTTCCGGCTGGGCGTCGCAGGGTTCGGACGGTGTCGCGTCGGCGGGCGAGACGAGCAGGCGGCCGGCCTCTGGCTTGAAATACCAGACTTCGTCGATCTCGTTGACTTCAGGCAGCCTGGCCGCGTCGAAGCCGGGGGGCAGATCAATGGTGATTGCAGTGCGCCGGTAAGGCGTGAGGCCGAGCGGGTGAACGCCCGCGCGCTGCGCGACCACATCCGCCCAAGCGCCTGCGGCGTTAACAAGCGCTCGGGCAGAAAACGCGCCGAGATTTGTTTCGAGTTCCCATCTGCCGCCGTTATGGCGCGCCGAAATCAGTTCGCACCCGGTTCTGGTCTCGGTTCCAGCCTTGCGCGCCGACTTGAGGAAGCTCTGCAACAATGTCTCAGCTTCCACATCAAAGCAATCTGGGTCGTAAAATGCAGCCTTCACATAATCCTGATTGAGAAACGGCACGCGCTCCAGCGCATCCTCAACGGTTTGGGGATGAATTTCGGAGCCGGATTGCGCCTCCTGTTTGAAGACATTGTGCAGATGCGCAGCCTTTTCCCCATTTGCCACCAGGAGGTTGCCGCGCGGAGTGAGCAGGGGCACATCGCTGAAACCTTCCGACGGGCCCATCAGGAATTCGGCACTTGCGACGGCGAGCTTACCGATGAGCGGGACATGAAAGCGGCGGGTGAATTCGGCGGCGGAGCGACCGGAGGCGTGATAGCCGTGGAACGCTTCCTGTTCGAGCATCAGAATCGATCTTTGGCCGCCTAGAAAATGCGCCAGCGAGGCTCCAGCAATTCCGCCGCCGACAATGGCAACATCATAAGTCAATGAAATGAACTCCCGTTTAATCAAATATGGCTCTGTCGCGTTCGACAATCGCGGCGATGAACTGTGTGACCGCCGTGATGCGGCGCAACGTGCGCATGGATTCATGATAGACGATAAAATAGGCGCGGCGGATGTCCTTTTGCGGCAGAACCGGCACGAGTTCCGGATGGGCGCGGGCGATGAAGCGGTGCAGAATGCCGATGCCTGCGCCGGCCCGCACCGCCTCGACCTGGCCCAGGGCGCTCGAGACCAGAAATCCGGCCTTCCAGTCGCGCGAAAACTCTGCGGCATAATTGAGCGAGGGGCTGGCGATCAGGTCCTCGACGTAGCCGATGAGCGCATGGGCGGAGAGATCCTCCGGCGCCTGCGGAACGCCGCGCGCCTCCAGATAGCTTTTCGCCGCATAGAGGCCGAGCGTGTAGTCAACGAGACGGGCGGCAACAAGGCGGCCATGTTCAGGACGCTCGACGGTGATTGCGACATCAGCCTCGCGGCGCGAGAGCGAAAATGAGCGCGGCACCGGCACCAGCTCGATGGTCAGGTCTGGATGACGCGCCTTCAGCTCGCCAAGGCGGGGTGCCAGGAAGGCGACGCCAAAACCGTCCGGCGCGCCGATCCGCACCGTGCCGGAGATGGAGACAGAGGCATCGCCGACGATTGCCCGCGCGCTTAGCATCTCCGCCTCCATCCGCTCGGCGGCGAGTAGAAACTCCTCCCCGGCCCGCGTCAGCTCGGTGCCGGACGGGCGGCGGGTCAGGAGCTGGGCGCGCAACTCGGTTTCCAATGCGGTGAGGCGGCGCGCCACAGTGGCGTGGTTCAGCCCCAGCCTGCGCGCCGCGCCGAGGATCTGTCCGGCGCGGGCGACGGCGAGGAAGATGCGGATGTCGTCCCAGTTCATGGCTGCCAGACTGCCCCCCTCCGCTTGCTTCGCAAGCTCCTCCCCCACACGGGGGGAGGTTGGGCGCCGCGGCCAATCTCCCCCCTTGTGGGGGAGACGCCCGCGAAGCGGGCAGAGGGGGGAAGTGAGGAATGGTCTGACAAGGACGTTTACTTTCGAGACTTCAATCCACGCACAATAGATGCGCTTTCCTGCGCGTTGCAATGCATTTTTTATAGGACATACTCGCTTCATCACATCTGGAGGAGCTCACATGCGCGAATATGGACATTTCATCGGCGGCAAGCATGTCGCTGGCACTTCGGGCCGCAAGGCGGATGTTTTCATGCCGATGACCGGCGAAGTGCAGGCGACTGTGGCGCTGGCGAGCCAGGCCGAAGTGCGCGCGGCCGTGGAAAACGCCAAGGCGGCGCATCCGAAATGGTCCGCGACCAACCCGCAGCGCCGGGCGCGCGTCTTGATGAAATTCCTCGAGCTGGTGCACGCCGAATATGATTCGCTGGCCGAGCTTCTCGCGTTGGAGCATGGCAAGACCATTCCCGACGCCAAGGGCGACATTCAGCGCGGCCTTGAAGTGGTCGAGTTCTGCATCGGCTCGCCGCATCTGCTGAAAGGCGAGTTCACCGACGGCGCGGGACCGAACATTGACGTCTATTCGCTGCGCCAGTCGCTCGGCGTTGTCGCGGGCATCACCCCGTTCAACTTCCCGGCCATGATCCCGCTGTGGAAAATCGGCCCGGCGCTAGCCTGCGGCAACACATATATTCTCAAGCCCTCCGAGCGCGACCCCGGCGTGCCGATGCGCATCGCCGAACTGTTCATGGAAGCCGGTTTACCGGCGGGCGTGCTGAACGTGGTCAACGGCGACAAGGAGGCGGTGGACGCCATTCTCGACGACCGCGACATCAAGGCCATCGGCTTTGTCGGCTCGACGCCGATCGCGCACTACATTTACTCGCGCGGCTGCGCCACGGGCAAGCGCGTGCAGTGTTTCGGCGGCGCGAAGAACCATATGGTCATCATGCCGGACGCCGACTTGGACCAGACCGTCGATGCGCTGATCGGCGCAGGCTATGGCTCGGCGGGCGAGCGCTGCATGGCGATTTCGGTCGCCGTGCCGGTCGGCGAGGACACGGCGAACCGGCTGATGGCGAAGCTGACGCCGCGCGTCGAGAGCCTGAAAGTCGGCCCCTCGACCGACAAGGACGCGGATTTCGGCCCGCTGGTCACCAAGGCGCATCTCGACAAGGTCAAGGGATACGTGGACATCGGCATCGCCGAGGGCGCGGACCTTGTGGTCGATGGCCGCGGCTTCACCATGCAGGGCTATGAGAACGGCTATTATATGGGCGGCTGCCTGTTCGACAATGTGACGACCGACATGCGCATCTACAAGGAGGAAATCTTCGGCCCCGTCCTCGCCGTCGTGCGCGCCAAGACCTATGAAGAGGCGCTGAAGATGACCAACGAGCACGAATATGGCAACGGCACCGCCATCTTCACCCGGGACGGCGACGCCGCCCGCGACTTCGCCTCGAAAGTCCAGGTCGGCATGGTCGGCATCAACGTGCCGATCCCGGTTCCGATCGCCTATTACACATTCGGCGGCTGGAAAGGCTCCGGCTTCGGCGACCTCAACCAGCACGGCCCGGACGCGTTCAAGTTTTACACCAAGACCAAGACAGTGACGAGCCGTTGGCCGTCGGGGATCAAGGACGGGGCGGAGTTCGTGATACCGACGATGCGGTAGCAATATCGGGGACGGTTTACTTTTCGCCACTGACGCTTGCCAAAATCAAACCCTGTTGCCGAAAAGTAAACTGTCCCCGAGCTTCAGCGCCCGCCAGCGATGGCGGGCGTTTTGCCATTGCGCAATTGGCAATTTTGCCCTATATTCAGGCAATCTTGCCAAGGAGTGAAAGCATGGCGGCGTCCACAACTCACGAGTATAAGCCAACTCGAAAATTTATTGCTTCGAAGGCCCTCTTTGCAGATGAACTGCGGAAAAACACGTTGGCTTCAGAAATCGCCATGAGCGAGTCAATTAAGGCGGGATTTCTCGTCAAAAAGGTGATTGCGGATAGGGAGTTTATGGATCGCCTCGTGCGGTCCGGCATCATTCCGCGCCGCACGCTGCAATATGCCGCCGAAAACAACATGGAGCGGTTCACCCCAGCGCAGTCCGAACGGATTGTCCGGGTAATGCGCGTCACCGTGCTTGCGCGGGAAGCGTTTGGCGACAAGGCTGATGAATGGCTTGACCGGCCAACCACTGTCTTTGCCGGCGCAGCGCCCGCTGAAATGCTGGTCAACGACGCTGGCGCGCGGGCGGTGGAAATGTTCATTGGCCAGGCCATGCACGGTTTTGCCGCGTGAAGCTTTGGCGCGTCGCCCACGGGCAGTTTGCGGACTTGAGCGGAATTGGCGGGCTGCGCAGGCCGGGACGCTGGCACAGTGCCGGGCGGCAGATTGTCTACGCGGCGGAGCATTCGGCATTGGCCATGCTGGAAGTGCGCGTCCATATGGATTTGGCGGCTTCGCAACTGTCGAAGTTCGTGATGATGAAAATTGATGTGTGGGATGACATGCGGATCGAGTTCATCGACTCTGATCCCGGCGATGAATCAGCTGCGCGGGCGCATGGAGACGCATGGCTGGCGGCGAGTGCGGCCTGTGTTTGCCGGGTGAAAAGCGCGCTTGCGCCGGAGGCGTTCAACTATCTGATCAACCCGCTGCACGCGGACATTGGCAAGGTCAGCGTCGAGGCTGTTGCGCCGCTGGTGTTTGACACGCGGCTGTTTGAGTAGCGCCTCACTTGCCAGACTTGAGTAGCGCCCGCATTTGCGCTATCATTTTCGATATCACGGAGTGCCGCCATGGCCCAGGTCCTCATCCGCAATATCGACGACGACGTCATCGCCAATCTGAAAATCCGCGCTGAGCTGAAAGGCAAGCCGCTGGAGCAGGAGCTGCGGGATATTCTGACTTTTGCCGCGCCGCTTGGCGCTGAAGAAAGGCTGGCCGTTTCAAAGCGGCTGCGTGAACGGTTCACAGCCGCACCTTTGGACATCAAGGCTTTGATCCGCGCGGGCCGCGATGACGAGTTCTTTGAGTTCGAGCGGGACAATGGGCCCTCATGACCGTCGTTGTTGACGCCAATATCGCGGTCTATTGGACGGTCGAAGCGCCGCTGTCCGAAAAGGCCGTCAAGGTTCTGCGGCTTGAGAAGACGATCATCGCGCCGGACCTCATCATTTCAGAAGTGACAAACGCGCTTTACATGCAGGTCAAAGACAGGCCCGACAAGGTTGAGCGGGCAATGGACGGGCTTGAATTTCTGCCGCGCTGGTTTGCCGAACTTGTGCCGTCCGCCACCTTGCGCAGCCGCGCAATGGGTCTGGCGCTGGAACTTGAGCATCCGGCTTACGACTGCTTTTACCTCGCGCTGGCGGTTTCGCGGCAGGTGAAACTAATTTCGGCGGATGGCCGCTTCCTGCGCAAAGCCGCCGCCAAGGGTTACGGCAATTTGATTGCCCATCTTGAGGATTGGTAGCCGCGCCTCACCGCCCTAGATGGTCAATCAAATCCTCCGCCGCCTGCTCAGCGCCGTCCTCGTTGCGCACGATGACCGCCTCGATCAGCGCCACATGCCGCTCGGCGGCGAGTTTCAGCGAGTCCGGTCTTTGGCGGCGGAACCAGAAGCGGCGGGAATGGGTCTGTAATGGTCCGGCGAGGCGGGCGGCGTATGGGTTGGCGGCGGCCTGGCCGAGGACGGTGTCGAAGGCTTTGTCGGCATCCAGAAACGCCTCGACATTCTTCTTTGCGACCGCCGTAAGCATGTCTTTTTCCACCTTTTTGAACAGAGCGTCATGCTCCGGGGAAGCATAGGAGGCGGCGCCCCAGGCCAGCAGCATTTCGACGCCTTTGCGGGCGGCGAGGACTTTTGGAAAGTCCGCCGGATCAAGCGGGGCGATCCGGACGCCGGAGCGCGGGCGCACTTCCAAAAGCCCTTCCCAGGCGAGCCGCTGTATGGCCTCACGCACCGGCGTGCGTCCAAGCCCGATCCGCTCGATCAGCGCGCCTTCGGTCAGAGTTTCACCGGGCTGAAGCTTCAATGTGACAATCATCCGCTCCAGCGCGCGGTAGGCGCGCTCCGATTGGGTCAGAGAATTCTCATTGCCGTTTGATCCGGTTTCAGTCACAATCTCATCCAATAAGCTATTGACGTTTCACATTGTATAGATATATCATTGATATATCAATTGGAGATTACAAAATGTGGAAAGGTGTCTTCCCGGCGGTCACGACCAAGTTTCTCGCCGACGATTCATTGGATCACCGCGAGATGGAGCGCTGCTTTGCTTTGCAGGCCGAGGCGGGCGTGGACGGGCTGATCATCGCGGGTTCGCTCGGCGAAGGGCCGATGCTGAGCACCGAGGAAAAGCTCGCCGTGTTCCAAACGGCGAAGTCTGTGGCGGGCAAACTGCCGGTGCTGATGACCATCAACGACGCGGGCACGCGCGAGTCCGAGGCCATGGCGCGGGCGGCGGCGAAGGCGGGGGCGGACGGGTTGATGGTGGTGCCATCGATGGTCTATCACACCAATCCAACCGAGACCGTTGCCACACTGAACGATATCGCCAGCGCCGGCGGCCTGCCGGTGATGATTTATTCCAACCGCATTGCCTACCGCGTGGATGTGACGCCCGACCTCATGGAGGAACTGGCTTCCAATCCGCTGTTTGTGGCCATAAAAGAGAGCTCGGACGACATCCGCCGCTCCACCGACATTATCAACCGGTTCGGCGACCGGTTTGACCTGTTCACCGGCGTGGACAATCTGGCCTTTGAGGCGCTCGCCGTCGGCGCCGTCGGCTGGGTGGCGGGGCTTGTCGTGGCGTTCCCGAAAGAGACCGTCGCCATCTACCGGCTGATGCGCGCGGGGCGCACGGCGGAGGCGCTCGATCTGTACCGCTGGTTCCGGCCGCTGCTGGATCTGGATGTCTCCACCTATCTGGTTCAGAACCTGAAGCTCGCCGAGGCCCTCGCCATTGGCTCGACCGAGACAGTGCGCCGTCCGCGCCAGCCGCTGGCGGGGGCGGAGCGGGCGCGTGTGGAAAAGATCGTGCGCGATGCGATTGCGGCGCGCGAAGAGCTGGCGGCGTAGGCTTGGGCAAAACGGCAATCATAGTCGGCGGCGGTATCATCGGGATCACGTCTGCAATCAATCTGGCTGAAGCCGGATTTGCCGTCACCGTTGTTGACCGGACCGGCATTTGCGAGGAGACCAGCTCCGGACATGCCGCCGCGTTCGCCGTGTCGGATATCATGCCGATGGCGCATAAGGGCTTTTTGAAGAAAGTGCCGTTCTGGCTCGCCGACCCGCACGGCCCGCTGACAATTGCGCCCAATTACTTCCTCAGGATCATGCCGTGGCTGTTGAAGGTCGCCGTGGAAAGCCGCGCTGCCAAGCGGGACGCCGCCATCGCGGCGCAGGCGTCGATAATGCGGCTCGCCGCCGCCGAGATGACGGCGCTGACGGGCCGCGCCGGCATTGACCATATGGTGCGCCATGACGGCTCGCTGGAGCTATACAACAGCGGGGCGGCCTTCCGCGCCGCCCTGCCCGGCTGGGCGTTCCGCGAAAAGCACGGCGTCGCGTTTGAGCATGTGCGCGGGCAGCGGCTGAAGGAATTGCAGCCCGGTCTCGCAGAGGCGGTTATTGCCGGAACATATTCTCCGTCGTGGAAAACGGTCAGCGATTCCAAAGGCTTTGGCAAGGCGCTCTGGGCCTATGCGGAGAGGCTGGGGTGCCGGTTCGTGCATGGCCGGGCGGCAATTGTGCGGGGGCATGACGGCGGCGCCGGCGTTGTTCTGAAGGATGGGACGGGGCTTTCGGGCGATTTGGTTCTTGTCTGCGCCGGCGCCTGGTCGCACCTGCTGGCGCGGCAGCTGGGCGACGTGATCCCGCTCGAAACCGAGCGCGGCTATAACACAACACTGCCGAAGACCGCATTTGACGCCAAACGCATGCTGATCTTCTCAGCTGACGCATTCGTGCTGACACCTTTGGAAAGCGGCGTCCGCATTGGCGGAGCGGTGGAGCTGGCCGGGCTGGACAATCCGCCGAACTACAAGCGCGCCGACGTCATGCTGACCAAGGCCAAGCGGTATCTGCCCGGTCTTGATGTCACCGGCGGCACGCAATGGATGGGTTTCCGGCCTTCGCTGCCTGATACTTTGCCGGCTATCGGACGGTCAAAAACATCGCCGCATGTGCTTTATGCGTTTGGCCATGGTCACCTTGGACTTACGCAATCGGCGGCGACGGGGCGGCTGGTGCGGGATTTGGCGCTGGGCTTAGAGCCGGCGCTTGATTTGACGCCGTTTTCGCCGCAACGGTTCCAATAGGGAGCGAACATGGCGCGGCACACATTCTTCTGCATCGACGGGCACACCTGCGGCAACCCTGTCCGCCTCGTCGCGGGGGGCGGGCCGATTCTCGTTGGCGCAAGCATGATGGAGAAGCGGGCGCATTTCCTCGCCGAGTTCGACTGGATACGCACCGGGCTGATGTTTGAGCCGCGCGGGCATGACATCATGTCCGGCGCGATCCTCTATCCGCCGACAAGGCCGGACTGCGACATCGCCATTCTCTTCATCGAAACTTCCGGCTGCCTGCCCATGTGCGGCCACGGCGCCATTGGAACGGTGACCATGGCGCTGGAGCATGGACTGGTGACGTCAAAGACTCCGGGCGTGCTGCGGCTCGACACGCCGGCCGGGCTGGTGACCGCCGAATATACAATGAACGGTGAATATGTTGAGGAAGTGCGCATCACCAATGTGCCATCCTTTCTTTACGCGGAAGGCATGGAGGTCGAGTGTCCCGATCTCGGCACGCTGAAAGTTGACGTCGCCTATGGCGGAAACTTCTACGCCATCGTCGAGGCGCAGCTGAATTACCGCGACATGGCGGATCACTCGGCGCTGGACTTTATCAAATGGAGCCCGGTCGTGCGCCAGCGGCTGAACGAGAAATATGCTTTCGCGCATCCTGAAAATCCGGACATTAACAAGCTGTCGCATCTGCTTTGGACCGGCGCCCCAACCGTCACCGGCGCGCACGGCCGCAATGCCGTCTTCTACGGCGAAAAAGCCATCGACCGTTCGCCCTGCGGCACTGGCACATCGGCGCGCATGGCGCAGCTGCATGCAAAGGGGCTTTTGAAGCCCGGTGACGAATATTGGCACGAGTCGATCATCGGCTCAATTTTTAAGGGGCGTGTGGAAAAGGAAATAGAGTTCCACGGCAGGAAAGCCATCGTGCCTTCGATCAGCGGCTGGGCGCGGATGACAGGTCACAACACCGTCTTCATCGACGACCGTGACCCGTTTGGCAAAGGCTTCACCGTCGCCTGAGCGGTCGATTCCGCGCCGTACCGCAGCGGAACTGGCGTGTGTTTCACTACGCAAGGGCGAATTTTCGCCGCCTCCGCTGGCGAAATCGCAGTTGCTTAGCGGGTTTCACCAAATTTCGCGCCACCAAGAGTCAATTCGACTAGCCCTTTGTTTTAGTGGTTGCTTTCCCCGTGCGCCTCGTTAGTTTTGAAAACAAGGGAGAAGCCGCGCAACGTCGCGGCACAATGGGGGTATGACGGCGCATGGAGTATTTTATCCAGCAGGTCATCAACGGTTTCACGTTGGGTTCAATTTACGGTCTCATCGCCATCGGCTACACGATGGTGTACGGCATTATCGGCATGATCAATTTCGCCCATGGCGACATTTTCATGATCGGAGCCTTCATGGCGCTTATCGTGTTCATGCTGGTGTCGCCCATCCTCGGCACAGGCGCCGCCGCCATCGGGCTGACAATCATGCTGATGATCGTCGTCGCCATGGTGCTGACAAGTCTGTGGAACTGGTCGATCGAGCGCATCGCCTACCGGCCTCTGCGCGGCTCGTTCCGCCTCGCGCCGCTGATCACCGCAATCGGCATGTCGATCGCCCTGTCTAACTTCGTTCAGGTGGCGCAAGGCCCGCGCAACAAGCCGATCCCGGCTTTGGTCACCGGCAATTACACAGTCCCGGGCACCGGCATCATTATTTCGCTCAAGCAAATCTTGATTTTTGCCGTGACGGCAATTCTGCTGTATGGCTTCTGGTACATCGTCAACCGCACACCGCTTGGCCGCGCCCAGCGCGCCTGCGAGCAGGACCGCAAGATGGCGGCGCTGATGGGCGTTGACGTTGACCGGACGATATCCATCACCTTCATCATGGGCGCGGCGCTCGCCGCAGTCGCGGGCACGCTGTATCTTTCCTATTACGGCGTCATCGTTTTCACCGACGGGTTTGTGCCCGGCGTCAAAGCCTTCACCGCAGCCGTGCTTGGCGGCATCGGCTCGCTGCCGGGGGCGGTGTTCGGAGGATTGCTGATCGGCATGATCGAGGCGCTGTGGTCGGCCTATTTCTCGATTGACTACAAGGACGTCGCCGCCTTTTCGATTCTCGCCATCGTGCTGATTTTCCTGCCGTCCGGCATACTGGGGCGGCCTGAAGTGGAGAAAGTGTAAGCAAATGGCGGCTAATTCCACTTCTTCTCCGGTCGACGGCTCCAAAGCCATCAAGGACGCCCTGTTCACGGGTCTGATGGCCTTTGGCCTGTTTGTGCTGCTGATCGGCTTCAAGACCGACCAGAACATCCGCAACGAGCTGATCCTGCTGAACCGGCCCATGCTGCTGGCGATTTTCGTCGTCGCCGCGATGGCCATCCGGTATTTCATTGACACCGTCGCCAAACCTTATTTCGCCCGGCGGCGCGCCGAAAAAGCCGCACTTGTCGTGGATGCAAACGCGCCGCAGAGCTTCCTGCGCAAGAACTTTTCGAAAATCGGCCTTGTCCTCTTGTTCGCCTATCCGTTCATCATCCTGGCGCTGGTCGGCGTGCAGGGATCGCTGAAATGGGTGGATAATTTCGGCATCCAGATTCTGATTTATGTGATGCTGGCCTGGGGTCTCAATGTTGTTGTCGGCCTGGCCGGCCTCTTAGACCTTGGGTATGTCGCGTTTTATGCCATTGGCGCCTATTCCTATGCGCTGCTCTCGAGCCAGTTCGGGCTTTCTTTTTGGATATTGCTGCCGCTTGCCGGGATATTTGCGGCGCTTTGGGGCTTGGTGCTGGGCTTCCCGGTGCTGCGGCTGCGCGGCGATTACCTCGCCATTGTCACGCTGGCCTTTGGCGAAATCATCCGGCTTGTCCTCATCAATTGGACGGCGGTCACCAAGGGCACGTTCGGCATATCGGGCATCGCCAAGGCGACCCTGTTCGGCATGAAATTTGACGCGACGCCGACAGGCTTTGCCGCGACGTTCGGCCTTGCGCCCTCGTCGGCCTATTACAAAATATTCCTCTACTATCTCATTCTGCTGCTTTGCCTGCTGACCGCCTTTGTCACGATCCGCCTGCGCCGCATGCCGATTGGCCGCGCGTGGGAAGCGCTGCGCGAGGATGAAATCGCCTGCCGCTCGCTCGGCATCAACACGACGACAACGAAACTGACGGCCTTTGCTACGGGAGCGATGTTTGCCGGCTTCGCCGGCTCGTTCTTTGCCGTGAGGCAGGGCTTTGTCTCGCCGGAAAGCTTCGTTTTCCTTGAATCGGCGATCATTCTGGCGATTGTGGTTCTGGGCGGCATGGGGTCGCTCATCGGCATCGCGATTGCGGCTGCGGTGATGATCGGCGGCACGGAAATCCTGCGCGAGCTGTCATTCCTGAAACTGGTCTTCGGCGAAGGCTTCACCCCCGAGCTCTACCGCATGCTCCTGTTCGGCCTCGCGATGGTCGTGGTCATGCTCTACAAGCCACGCGGATTTGTCGGCAGCCGCGAACCCACCGCCTTCCTGCACGAGCGCAAAATGGTGTCCGGCGAATTCACCAAAGAGGGGCATGGCTGATGGCTGACACACCCATGTCCGACCCGATATTGAGCCTTGAGCATGTGTCGATGAAATTCGGCGGCCTTGTCGCCGTCAACGACCTGTCCTTTCAGGCGCAGCGCGGCGAGATCACCGCTCTGATCGGCCCGAACGGCGCCGGCAAAACCACCGTGTTCAACTGTATCACCGGCTTCTACAAGCCGACTGAAGGCATGATGACGCTGAAGCGCAAGAATGGGGAAACCTATCTTCTGGAGCGCATGCAGGATTTCGTCGTCACCAAAAAGGCAAAAGTGGCGCGCACGTTCCAAAACATCCGCCTGTTCTCCGGCATGACCGTGCTCGAAAACCTGCTGGTCGCGCAGCACAATGGCTTGATGAAAGCGTCGGGCTACACAATCCTCGGCCTGCTTGGCTTTCCGACCTACAAAAACGCCGAGCGCGCTTCGATTGAAAAAGCGCGGCGCTGGATCGACAAGATCGGCCTGATGGCCCGCGCCGACGATCCGGCGGGCGATCTGCCCTATGGCGCGCAGCGGCGGCTTGAGATCGCCCGCGCCATGTGCACCGATCCGGAGCTTCTGTGCCTTGACGAGCCCGCAGCGGGCCTCAATCCGAAAGAGTCGGGCGAATTGAACGCCTTACTGCGCTCGATCCGCGACGAGACCGGCACGTCGATCCTTCTGATCGAGCACGACATGTCCGTCGTTATGGGCATTTCCGACCATGTGGTCGTGCTCGAATATGGCACCAAAATCTCCGACGGAGCGCCTGCCTTTGTGCGCAACGATCCGAAGGTCATCGCCGCCTATCTGGGCGTGGATGATGAGGAAGTCGGCGAAGTGCTGGCCTCGGTCGGCGACGAGCAGATTCTGAACCGGTTTGACGGCGGGCCAGACGCCGCGCATGGCCCCGGCGCATCGGCGTCGATGCTGGCGGGGCCTATCGTTGACACAGTTGGCCACAGCAACCGGAGGGGCGAGACAGTCACGGTCTCTCCCGGCGCGTCGAAGGCGGCGCGGGTTGGGATCGCTAAGGCCAAGATTCCGGCAAAGACCGCTGTAAAGCCCCCGGTCAAACCGGCGGCCAAGGCCGTCAGCAAGTCACCCGTTTCCAAACCGGCGGCGGCGAAACCCGCAGTCAAAGCGGCGGCCGTTGTGGCCAAGCCCGCCCCTGCGGCTGTTTCGGACAATCTCCTTCTCATCAAAGGCATTGGCCCGGTCAATGACCGCAAGCTGCGCGCGCACGGCATCACCAGCTTCGCGCAGATCGCCGGGTGGAAGAAGGCGGACATTGTCTCAGTCGAGAAATATCTCGAATTCGACGGGCGCATTGCGCGGGAAGACTGGATGGGGCAGGCAAGGGCGCTTGGAAAAGCCGCCAAAGCCAAGGCGGCGGCAAAACCGGCGGTGAAAGCCGCAGCTGTCAAGCCAGCGGCAGTGAAAGCAGCGCCGGCAAAAGCCGTTGCCGCGAGAGCAGTGTCTGCCAAGGCTCCGGTAAAGCCAAAGGCTGCGGCATCGGCCGCAAAAATGCCCGACGATCTTCTGATCATCAAAGGCATCGGCCCGGTTAATCTGCGCAAGCTGAACGCGCATGGCATCACCACGTTTGCCCAGATCGCGGCATGGAAAAAGGCGGACATCATCGCCGTCGAGAAATATCTCGAATTCGACGGGCGCATCGCGCGCGAGGATTGGATCGGCCAGGCGAAACAGTTTGCCAAGGGGATTGGCCTGCCGAAGCCCAAAGCCGCCAGAGCGGGAGGGCGTAAATGATGGCGCAGGAACCGCTCTTAAAAATTCGCGGAGTTGAAACCTTTTATGGCAACATCCAGGCGCTGCGCGGCGTTGATCTGGATGTGAACGCCGGCGAAGTCGTCGCCTTGATCGGCGCGAACGGCGCGGGTAAGTCGACGCTGATGATGACGATCTGCGGCTCGCCGCATGCGCGGCGCGGCTCGGTGACGTTTGATGGATCAGACATCACTCATATGCCGACGCATGAAATTGCGCGGCTGCGCATATCGCAGTCGCCCGAAGGACGGCGGATTTTCGCGCGCATGACCGTGCAGGAAAACCTGCAG
>JANMMM010000257.1:0-3180 GCA_031373225.1 Phyllobacteriaceae bacterium
GCCGCAGCTCGAGCGCGCCGTAAATGATGAGAACGAGGAGGCTGTTGCGGACAAGAAGATAGAGTATCCAGCCGGGGGCCAGTTCCTTCATGATCTCGGCGCTCGGCGTCAGATACATCCAGAAAACGACCGCCAGCGCCATGAACATGAGGTTCCACGGATAGAAGTAGCCCGGCAGCCATTTGAGAAAATTCAGCGGCTGCGGCGGCATTCTGAACAGCGGGTTGATCTGCAGCGGGTCCTTCGGCGCGAAGTCTCCGCGCTTGTTCTTGATGCCGTATTTGAGCTCGTCCATCGTCTTTCTCCGATTTTCAAGAAAACGCCGCGCGGAACGCTTCGAGCGCCTTGTCCGCGTCGCCCGCCGCGTTGGCCTCCATGCCCACGGGACCGTTATAGCCTATGGCGATCAGGCCTTTTGCCACACCGGCATAATTGATCTCGCCCGTGTCCGGCTCGCAGCGGCCGGGATTGTCGGCGACTTGAATCTCGCCGATCCAGGGCAGGCATTTTTCGCACCAGCGGATCAGATCGCCTTCGCCAATCTGCGTATGGTAAAGATCAAGATTGATGCGCAATTGCGGGCGGTTGACGGACGAGACCAGCGCCAGCACATCCTGTGTCGAGCCGAACGGGCAGCCTGGATGGTCGAGCAGGTTGAGGTTTTCGAGCGTGTAGACAACGCCTTCTTTTTCTCCCAGATCGCAGATGCGGTTCAGCGTGTCGCGCGCCTTCAGCCACATCGCGCCCGTCACCACCTGCGTCTGCGCGATGGGAATGCCGCCGTCGCCGAGACCGGTGCCGTGCAGGTTGAGGCGGGCGACGCCGAGCCGCTTGCCGACTTGCGCCGTCTCGCGCGCCGACTTCAAGAGCATATCCGCGCCTTCGTCGTCGGCGAGACGGCCCTCGAGATAGCCGTTCATGATGGTGAACTCAGCGCCGGTCTTTTCGAGCTTGGCGAGGTCGTGCGCGGGCCAGTTCCACAGGCCGACGCCGAAGCCCATTTCCTTCAAGCGCGCGCAGCGCCATTCAATGGGGCGGTCGAGCCAGAGCATTTCGGCGCAGGCGGCGAGGGGGAAAGGCGATGTCATGTTCGTTCCGTCAGCGTTGGGTGTGGAGAAAACTCAGCCCGGAGCCGGTGGAGGCGGCCCCGGGCTTTGAGGCGCGAGGTCAGCCGCCGAGCTGCGGCGCATGGCCCTCGTGCGTCGACATATAGGTCTGTATCTCGGCTTCAAGCTTGGCCATGGTCTCGCCGCCGGCCATCAGGTCGGTGATCTCTTCGCGGGTGCGTTCGCCCTTCTTGAAATCAGCGGCGACAGCGCCGCGGATCAGCACGGCGAAATGGTCGCCGACGGCCATGGCGTGCATGACTTGGTGGGTGATGAAGATGACGGCGAGGCCGCGCTTCTTCGCCTCGTTGACGATGCGCAGCACGTTGGTGGCCTGCTTTACGCCAAGCGCTGCGGTCGGCTCATCAAGGATCAGCACGCGCGCGCCGAAATGCACGGCGCGGGCAATCGCCAGCGACTGCCGCTCGCCGCCGGACAGGCCGCCGACCAGCCGGTCGCCGTCGTCGATGCGGGTGATGCCCAGCGCCTGCACCGCCTTGACGGCGATGTCATTGGCCTTCTTGCGGTCATATATTTTGAACGGCCCCCAGCCCTTGGTCGGCTCGACGCCGACAAAGAAGCTGCGCCCAATGCTCATCAGCGGAAAGGTGCCGCCGAACTGGTGCACGGTGGCGATGCCCCGGTCGCCGGCCTCGCGCGGCGTCTTCATGACAACCGGCTGCCCGTCCATCAGGACCGTGCCGGATGTCGGCACATAGACGCCGGACATGAGCTTGATAAGCGTGGACTTGCCCGCGCCGTTGTCGCCGAGCAGGCAGAGGACCTCGCCGGCGCGGACTTTCAGCGAAATGTCGTGCAGAACGTCAATCGGCCCGAAGCTCTTGCTGACGCCCTGAAGTTCGAGAATGGGAGCGGTCATGATCGTATCCTCACTTCTTCTTCGGCGTATAGCTCAGCGCCATGTTGCGGAAAGTGTTGTTCATCAGCACGGCGGCGAGCAGCAGCACGCCGATGATGAGGCTTGACCAGTTGCGGTCAAAGTCGGTGTAGTAGATGCCCTGCGTCACGATGGCGAAGGTGACCGTGCCGAAGAAAATGCCAATGACCGACCCGAAGCCGCCGGTGAGCAAGACGCCGCCGACGACAACGGCGATGATGGAATTGAAAATGTAGGACTGTCCGCCCGACACCTGCGCCGAGTTGAAAAGAATGGCTTGGCACATGCCGACGAAGGCGGCGCTGGTGGCTGACAGGACAAAAAGCGCAATGGTCAGCTTGCGGGTTGGAATACCGGCATTGCGCGCGCTCTCCTTGTCGCCGCCCATGGCGAAAATCCAGTTTCCATATTTGGAGAAGTGCACGAAGAAAATGTAGACCGCCGCTGCCACCAGCCACCACGCAATGAGAACCTGGAACTGCTTGCCGAAATACAGATCGCCAAAAATGGTTTTCGCAAGCTGCGGGGCTTTGATGGCGACGCTTGTTGTGCCGGTTATGATGACCGAGAGGCCCAGCACAGTGCCTGCGACGGCAAACAAGGTGCCGAGCGTGACTATGAAGGATGGCACCGCCGTGCGGATCACAAGATTGCCGTTGATAAGACCTATTGTGACACCCAACACGAGGACGGCGGCGATAGCCACCCATATCGGCATTCCATAGTGGCCGCTGATGATGGCTGTCGTCATCGATCCGGCGGGAACCATCGACCCCACCGATATGTCCAGCTCGCCCGCAATCATCAGCAGTCCGATGGGGATGGCAATGATGCCAAGTCCGGCAGCGATGTTCAGCCATGCTGCGGTGCTGCCAATCGTCACGAAACTCAAGCCGCCGAAGATAGAGAAGAAGATGAACATTGCGGCAAGGCCGAGAAACGCGCCGGATTCGGGCCGTCTCAACAAATTACCGAAAGAGAAACTGCCGCTCATTTTCGCGTCCCCGCTGACTTGTTGTGTATGTCATTTAAAGTGGCGGCAAAATCCGACCTTCGGCGCTGCCCCTCATCCGACCCTTCGGGCCACCTTCTCCCCGCAAGAGGCGGGAAGAAGGGAAGAAATGCGATTATCCCCTTCTCCCCGTTCTCACGGGGAGAAGGTGCCCCGATAGGGGC
>JANMMM010000273.1:0-17469 GCA_031373225.1 Phyllobacteriaceae bacterium
GGCTTGCCGCAGAATGGCGGCTATCATCGAAGCCAATGCGGAAGAACTGGCGCAGCTCCTGACGCGCGAGCAGGGCAAGCCGCTTGGCGGCCTTGGCTCGCGGTTCGAGATCGGCGGCGCGTTGGCCTGGACGCGCCATACCGCCGAATTGAACCTGCCGGTCGAAGTGCTGCAGGACACGCCTGAAGGCCGGGTGGAACTGCACCGCAAGCCGCTGGGCGTCGTTGCCTCGATCACGCCTTGGAACTGGCCGGTGATGATCGCCTGCTGGCACATCATGCCGGCGGTGCGGGCTGGAAACTGCGTGGTCATCAAACCGTCGCCGCTGACGCCGCTTTCGACGATCCGGCTGGTCGAACTCATCAGCCATGCAGTTCCGGCAGGCGTGATCAATGTGATAACCTGCGACAATGAAACCGGTGCTCTACTCGCGGCGCATCCGGATGTGGCCAAGGTGACCTTTACAGGATCGGCGGCTACTGGGCGAAAAGTCATGGCCGGCGCTTCTGACACGCTCAAGCGTCTGACGCTGGAGCTTGGTGGCAATGACGCAGGTATCGTCTTGCCGGACGCCGACCCGAAGGCGATTGCGGAAGGCCTGTTCTGGGGAGCCTTTATCAACAGCGGGCAGACTTGCGCCGCGTTAAAGCGGCTTTATGTGCATGACAGCATCTATGAGGAAACCTGCGCCGCGCTGACCGACTACGCGCGCAACGTGACGGTTGGCGACGGGCTTGATCCTAATTCGGCGCTTGGCCCGGTGCAGAACAGAAACCAATGGGAGATCGTCCGCTCATTCGTGGAAGACGCCAAGGCGAAAGGCGGGCGGGTGCTGTTGGGCGGCGAAGCACTTGGCGGTCCCGGCCATTTCTATCCCATCACGCTCGTCGCCGATGTCGATCATGGCTGCAAGCTGGTCGATCTTGAACAGTTCGGCCCGGCGCTGCCGATCATCCGGTATTCAAACATCGAAGAGGCGATTGCGAAGGCCAATGACAGCCCGACCGGGCTTGGCGGCTCCGTCTGGGGCGCTGACGCCGCCCAAAACCGTGCGGTCGCAACCCGCTTGGAATGCGGTTCGGTCTGGATCAACAAGCATGGCGCCATCCAGCCGAATGCGCCGTTCGGCGGGGTGAAGCAATCCGGCTTCGGCGTGGAGTTCGCAGAGGAAGGCCTGAAGGAATTCACCACGATACAGACGGTTTTCTGCTGACCCTGAGGGAGAATCAGGATGGACGGCTATGATTACATTGTCGCGGGCGGCGGCTCGGCAGGATGCGTGCTGGCGGCCCGCCTGTCGGAGACGCCGGCGAACAAAGTGCTGCTGATCGAAAGCGGGCAGAAGGACGATGACCGGTATATCCACATCCCGGCGACTTTCTTCAAGGTTTTGGAAAAAGGCAGAGACGCCGTCGTCTATGTTGGAGAACCCGAAAAGGGTCTGAACGGACGCCCGTCCATTGTGCCGCAGGGCCATGTTCTTGGCGGCGGATCGTCCGTCAATGCGATGATCTACATCCGCGGACAGAGCCAGGACTATGACACCTGGGCGCAGATGGGCTGCCGCAGCTGGTCATATGAAAAGGTGCTGCCGGTGTTCAGGGACATTGAGGGCAACCAGCGGCTTTCCGGCGAGTTTCATGGCGGGCAAGGGCCGCTGAAAGTCTCCGACCGCGCCTTCGGCCATCCGCTGTCCTGGGCGTTTGTGCGGGCGGCGCAGGAGGCGGGCCTGCCTTACAATGAGGATTTCAACGGCAAGATTCAGGAAGGCGTCGGCTTTTACCAGACTACAACGTCCGCAGGCCGCCGATGGAGTTCGGCGCAGGCGTTTCTGCGCGATGCTGAAGGGAGGTCAAACCTCACCATCCGCACCGGCATGCGCGTGCACAAGGTGCTGTTTGAAGGCAGTAAGGCCATCGGTGTCCTCCTCGAAAACGGCGAGACTGTGCGTGCATCCCGCGAAGTCATCCTCACAGCAGGCGCCCTCGCAACGCCAAAAATCCTGCAGCTCTCCGGCATCGGCAACGCGAGCGAACTAAAGGGCCACGGCATTGAAGTCGTTGCGGATCTGCCGGGTGTCGGCGAGAACTATCAGGACCATCTGGAGGCCACTGTTCAAGCCGAAGTGAACATTGTTTCGCTGTTCGGGCAGGACAAGGGCCTGAAGGCGGCGGCGCACATGGCGCAGTATGTGCTGACCAAGTCCGGGCTGCTGACGTCGAATGTCGTGGAATCCGGTGGATTTGTCGATACGGCGCGCACGGGCACGCCCGATCTTCAATTCCATGTTCTACCGACCTTTAACGGGTTTGCAGACCGGTTGCCTGAGCCGGGGCATGGCATATCCATCGGGCCGTGCTTTCTGCGCCCGCAATCGCGCGGAACTATCAAGCTGCGCTCGGCTGATCCCAAAGACCCAACTATGTTCAATGCCAACTCGCTGTCAGCGCCCGCTGATCTGGAGACGCTTGTGCGCGGGGTGGAGCTTGCCATCAAGATCACCGAGCAGCCTTCATTGGCAAAAATCATCACGCGCCGCGCCCTGCCCAAGCCCGGCGTGGAAAAAGACCCGGAAGCGCTGCGCGACTATGTGCGCTCCGTCGCCAAGACGGTGTTTCATCCCTCAGGAACCGCAAAGATGGGCAGTGCTGAAGACAGGATGGCGGTGGTGGGCGAAGACCTGCGCGTCCATGGGTTGACGGGCCTTCGGGTCGCCGATGCTTCCATCATGCCGACGCTGGTCAGCGGCAACACTAACGCCCCGTCCATTATGATCGGCGAGCGCTGCGCACGCTTCATGACAGGCAAGGATGCAGCGGCGTGAAAGGGAAATGACCATGCGCTTTTCAAACAAGACGGCCCTTATCACCGGCGGCGGCACTGGCATCGGTGCGGCAGTGGCAAGGCGCATCGCCAGCGAAGGCGGCAATGTGGTGCTGGTTGGTCGCCGCAAAGAGCCGCTGGAATCCGTCGCAACCGAGACCGGCGCGATGGTGATCGCGGCAGATGCGGCTGACGGGACCGCGATGCGCTCGGTTGTTGCAGCAGCAGTCCAGCGTTTCGGCGGCATCGACATCCTGATCGCCAATGCAGGCGGCCATGGCGTCGGCCCGACCATTTCGATGTCGGATGAAACCTGGGCAACGGCAACGCGGCTGAACCTCGATACGGCTTTCGTCAGCGCCCGTGAATGCCTTCCGGCGCTGATCAAGACCAAGGGCAACATCATCGTTCTGGCCTCCATCGCGGGCCTCTTCGCCGGGCCCGATGCTGCAGGCTATGTGACGATGAAACACGCCTGCATCGGCCTCGCGAAGTCTCTGGCCCGCGACTACGGGAGGCAGGGCGTGCGCACCAATTCTGTCTGTCCCGGCTGGGTGACCACCGCGATGGCTGATGAGCAGATGGAGTACATCATCGCCAAGCACGGCCTCAAGTCCGTGCAAGAGGCATACGCGCTTGTGACCAAGGACGTGCCGCTCGGCCGACCGGCGTCGCCAGAAGACGTGTCCAATGTCGTGTGCTTCCTCGCTTCAGCCGAGGCGTCAATGGTCAATGGGGCTGTGGTGACGGTGGATGGCGGCGCAGGCACCGTGGACCTGCCGACGCTGGCTTTTGTTGAATGAGTTTGTGCAAGGAGAACCGATCATGAGCGCAGTGCAAGCACCCAAGGACTGGAAACAGTTTGACGATTTTGCCGCCGGAATTGCCACCAACCGCCTGCCGGCTACCAATGCGCTGGCCGGGCAGGCATTTGCGATTGATTTTGAAGATGGCAGATCGCTGCGCCTCGAGTTTGAAACCGCCACGCATCTGCGCTGGTCGGATGGCGGCGAAGAAGGACATGATCAATTCGAAGCCATACCTGTGGCACCCGACACCTACTTCATCGATCTGACATTTGCCAATCTGCCCACCGAGGCGGAAACCATCATCGTCAACGTCAAGTCGGGCCGGGTTCTCTCAATCCGCTCCGTCGTGCGCCCCGATGGCGAAAATCCCGGCGAGCCGCGCGTAGCGCAAATCTTCCGCGCCGGTCGGCTTGAAGGCGTCAGTGGCCAGGGGATGGCACCGGAGCTGACCCGCGACCTGATAGGTCTCCGCGCCCACTACACCTACAGCCCGAACCATGTGTATGAGCACACCTACCTGTCATCACAGCGCTATGCTTGGCAGTGTCTGGTCGGCGTGCAGCGCGGCCATGGCGACGTAGATCTAACGACGACCTACAAGTTCGCCGGAAACCAGTATGTCTTCACGTTCCGGGAGTTTATTATCCCTGTCGCCTCGACTTTTTTTTACAATTTCGAAGACATGCGTTCGACCGGAAAATTCCTCGGCGTCACCGGCACGGGCCGGATCGAGAACAGTCCCGCCGGCGCGTTTATCCGCAAGGTTTCGATGGCCGAATATCTTCCCGGCCAAGAGCCGGTTTGACTAGTGGCAACAACAATGGAGAGCGCCATGCGCAGCGCCTATGAAATCGTCCGGGCCCATTACGACGCCAATGACCGGAAGGACATTGAAGGCATGCTGGCGGATGTCGGGCCGCAGACAAAGTGGACTGAAATGGCGGGGTTTCCCTGCGCGGGAACCTACACCGGACGCGACGAAATCGTCGCCAACGTCTTCGCCGCACTGGGCGCGATGTTTGACAATTACACTTTCACACTTGAGCGGCTGCTGGATGCGGGCGGTGACATTGTCGGCATTGGCGCCTACTCCGGAACCGCCAAGCAGACAGGCAAGAGCTTTCACGCCCGCGTGGCGCATGTTTGGACGGTTTCGGACGGCAAAGTGCAAAAATTCGAGCAGTTCACCGACACGCTGCTGGTCGCGGAGGCACTGCGGTGAGAGGGCGGATAATCAAGCTTGACAGAACCGGCAAGCTTCATGTTTAACTTGTTAACTAAATTGCTGTAGGCGCGTCTTTGTGGAGTGGACGTAGCCGGGTCACCGGTCAGAACCGGCAATGCAGCGCTGGGGAGCCACTGGAAATTTCGCCGGGAATGGCGTCACCGCGGATCAATCAAGCATCCGCACCGCATGGGAGGAGAGAACAAATGAGAAAGCACATATTGAGCCTCGGCGCGCTGGCCCTGTTGGGTACGGGCGTAATGCTGGCGGCGCCTGCCTCAGCCGCCGGACCGACCTGCACGGACGGAAAAATCGTCGTCGGCGCGGTGTCAACAGTGACCGGGCCGGCGGATTTCAGCGAGGTGCCAAAGGCCGCCAAGGCGACGTTCGACCAGCTCAACGCCAGCGGTGGCATCAACGGCTGCATGATCGACTACACCATCGCCGACGATAAGGCCGACCCGGCTGTCGCGGCGCAGTCGGCGCGCGATCTGGTGGAGAACAAGGGCGCGGTTGTCATGACTGGCAGCGCCAGCCTGCTAGAATGCGCGGTGAACGCCGGCTACTATGACAAGCAAGGCATTCTTTCGGTTCACGGCCTCGGCGTTGATCCGGTCTGCTTCAACGCGCCATCCATATCGCCTGTCAATGTAGGACCTTACACGTTAACGACCGCAGTGCTGCAATATGCGTCGACGAAACTTGGCGCAAAAAAGCTCTGCGGCATCTTCTGGATCGTCGGCGGGACCGATGAAGCCTATAAGGGCGCAGTGGCGCGGTGGGAGAAGCTGAGCGGCCAAGCGTTCGGCATGGTTGATCTGACGCTGCCGTTCCAAGGCGATTACACGCCCTACGTCTTGAAGGCCCGCGATGAAGGCTGCGACGCTGTTGTGATGAACACGGTCGAACCCCAGATCGTCCAGATGATCAACACCGCCGATGCGCAGAATATTTCGGGCATCAAGTGGCTGTTCCTTGCTCCCGGCTACACAGTGCAGGTCGCCAAGACACTCGCTGCTACCAAGCAGGAAATCTATGTCGGCACCGAATGGGAGCCCTACACTGATGCAGGTTCCAAAGCTAACGAAGGCTGGAACAGCGCCATGACCGCAGCAGGCATGCCACTGACCGCCTTCACGCAGGGCGGTTATGAATCGGCCTCCATCCTCATCGATGTGCTGAAATCAATAGACGGGCCAGTCACGCGGGAATCCGTCACCGCAGCGCTTCATGCCCTGCCGCCGGTCAACAACCCGCTGGTCGGCACGCCCTACACTTTTGGCGAAGCCAAGTCGCATGCATCCTCGCAGGGCACCAAGATGGTGAAGCTGGAGGCAGGCGCTTGGAAGGTGGAGACACCTGACTGGTTCATTCTCCCGGCTGAGTAAGCGACGTTACCGGGAGACACCAAAATGGCGGTCGGGGCTTTCATCGCTGCGACCGCCAAAGCAACCTCCACGAGAGAGAATAGAAGGTCGGCAGGCAATTCCATGTTTACTTCCATTGTGGCGGGTCTAGCGGCAGGCGGCGCGTATGCGCTGATCGGCGTGTGCCTGGTTTTCACCTACAGGCTGGTGTCGATTGTGAACTTCACTGGCGCGGCCATCGGCGCGACTGGCACTTTCGCCATGGCAATTCTCTACGAGGACGGCGTGCCGCTGTTCGCAGCCGTTGCGGCCGGACTTGCCGCAGGCGGCTTGACGGCGGCGCTGTTCGGTGCCGTCATGATGCGCTGGTTTGCCGATGCCCCCGCGCAGACCAAGGCGGCGGTGACGGTCGCTCTTCTCGTAGGCATGATTGCCCTTGGCCTTCGCCTCACCGGCGGCCAGCATCCAAGGCCGTTTCCGGACCTGATACCGGGTGCGGCTTTCTCTCTTGCCGGAGTGGTGATAACCAAGGCCGCGCTCGTGACGATCACACTCGCGCTCGCCATCACGGTCTTCGGCACCCAGTTTCTCAACCGCACCCGCACGGGCCTGAAGCTGCGCGCCATGGCTGAGCGGCCGATGACCGCCGAGCTCTCCGGCATACCGGCGCGCAGCCTTTCGATCGGCGTCTGGGCGGCGGCGGGCATTGCGACGACGCTGGCGCTGATGATTATCGCGCCGCAGCGCGCGCCGAATTTCCTCACGTTCAGTATGCTGGTGGTTCCAGCCTTCGCCGCGGCGCTGATCGGCTCCTTCCGCAGCTTCTGGCTCACGCTTGCCGGAGGCATTTCGCTTGGCCTGCTGGAAGGTCTTGCCGCCAGCCTGACATGGCTGCAGCAGTTCCGCAGCGCCGTGCCGTTCGCCATCATCCTTGCAGTTCTGCTTTGGTCACAGAGAAAGGCGCGCTGGGATGAAGCCCGCTGATCTCAAATCCGCCGCGGCCATGATCGCCATCGCGATTGCGGCGACATGCGCCATCAATTTCCTCTTCACATCCTATTGGGTGTTTCTGTTCACCAGCGCCATCATTGCCGCAATCGCGCTTCAGGGTGTCGGACTGGTGGCGAGCCGCGCCGGGATGATATCGCTCTGCCAGATGTCATTCGCCGCCATCGGCGCTTGGGTGGTGGCATGGCTGAATGTCGCGCAGGCGCCGGGCACTCTGCTGCTATGGGTGATCCTCGGCGGTCTCGCCGCCGTGCCTCTTGGCGTTGCCATCGGCCTGCCCGCCCTGCGGTTGCGCGGCATCAACCTTGCCATCGTCACACTTGGCTTCGCCGCAGCTTTTGACGTTGTGCTTCTTTCATACACTTTCCCCGGCCAGACCAAATTCATCTTCGTCCAGCGCCCGGATTTCTTCAGCTCGGATCAGGCCTATTTCGCCCTGTGTGTCGGCATCTTTGTCTGCATCGCCTTGGTGCTCGACGCGCTCAACCGCACGCCGCTTGGCGCGTCATGGCTGTCGATCCGCCATTCGGAGCGCAGCACCGCCGCGCATGGCGTCTCCATCCCGCAGTCCAAGCTCAGCGCCTTCGCCATCAGCGCTTTCATCGCTGGATTGAGCGGAGGGCTGCTTGCCGGGCAACTGGGAACTCTTGTGGCGGAATCGTTCACCTTGATGGTGTCGCTGGTCTATTTCGTTGTCACAACGATGGCCGGCGCGCATCTGGCGGAAGGCGCGGTTTTCGGCGGCATCCTGATCGTCTTCTTTCCCGAGCTGCTTCGACGCCTTAGCCTACCGCAGGATATCGGCAACATGTTCTTCGCGCTCGGCGCAACGCAGGCGCTGAGCATGGGGGGCACGATGTCCGAAGATTTGCGCCGGGGGTTGGGCAAGCTGTTCGGCAGAGGGAGAATGCAGCAGGTGGCGCATGTGGATACAGCCGTCAGCAAGATCGCGCCGCCCTTGAACATTCTCAACGCTCCTGCGGCGCTGGAGATCCGTAACCTGACTGTCCGCTACGGCGCCGTTGTGGCGCTCAATGATGTCAGTTTCACCGTGCCGGAGAAATCCGTGGTCGGGCTTATCGGACCCAACGGCGCCGGCAAATCAACGCTGATTGATGCGGTCACCGGCTTCCTGCAAACCTATGAGGGAACGATCCTTCTGTCGGGAAAACCGCTTGACCCATTGCAGGCGCACAAACGGGCGCAGGCGGGCGTGCGCCGCACATGGCAGCAGAACCGCATCGCGCCACAGCTTACCGCTGGCATTTATCTGATACTGGCGGCGGGCAGGAAGCTGCCGGCGAGTGAGCAGAAGGACTTGCTGAGCTGGATGGGCTGCCCCGGACCGGACACGCCGGTTTCGTCTATTGATGCCGGAACACGCAGACTAATTGACGTGGCGGGGGTTATCGCCGCGCGGCCGAAGGTCATTCTGCTGGATGAACCCGCCGCCGGCCTGTCGCACGAGGAAAGCCTGCTGCTGGCCTCGCGCATCGCGCTTATACCGGAGCGCTACGGCGTCTCGGTGCTGCTTATCGAACACGATATGGATCTGGTCCGCATGGTCTGCAATTCGGCGGTTGTGCTGGACTTTGGCAAGGTGATCGCCGCCGGACCGACCGCATCAGTCTTGTCCGACCCGCGCGTGATCAAAGCTTATATCGGCGAACCTGAGGAGCTTGCAACAGCATGAGCGCGCTGGAAACCGAGAACCTGAAAGTCAACCGAGGCGGACTGCCGGTCATCCGCGCCGCGTCGCTGAAAGTGGACAAGGGTGCAATCACTGTGCTTCTGGGCGCAAACGGCGCAGGCAAGACGACGCTGCTTGAAGGCATTGCCGGAGCGGTGAAATCCAGCGGCGGAGCCATCCGCGTGGGCGGTGTGCAGATCGAGTCATTGTCACCCTACAAGCGCGCGCGCTACGGCCTGTCGCTGGTGGAGCAGGGGCGGGCGGTGTTCAAGGATTTGACCGTTGAGGAAAACCTTGATGTTGCGCGGCGCGATGATGTTTCGACCGATGAGGCGTTCGAGATTTTCCCCGAGCTGGTTCCAAGGCGTCATGTCCGTTCGGGGCTTCTGTCAGGCGGCGAGCAGCAGATGCTTTTGATTGGCCGCGCCTTGCTGGCAAAGCCCAAAGTGCTGCTGATCGACGAAATGTCGCTTGGCCTTGCGCCGCTGATCGTGCAGCGGCTGATGCGGCTGACGCGCGATCTGGCCAAGGGCGGGCTGTCCATTCTGCTGGTCGAGCAGTTCGCCTCGATGGCGCTCGCGGTCGGCCACCGCGCCTATGTGCTGCGGCGCGGCGAAATCGCCTATGACGGCGATTGCGCCGACTTGCGCAATGATCCGAAACTGCTGCACAAACTGTATTTTGGCGAGTAGGCGCTGCGATGACGATTTCAAAGACCGGGTTTTACTTCGACGAGAAATGCATGTGGCACATCGGCCAGCTGCATGCCGGGACCTTTCCGGTCGGCGGCTGGGTTCAGCCGCCGAACGCGTCTGGATTGGCGGAATCGCCGGACACCAAGCGCCGGCTGCGCTCGCTTCTCGACGCATCGGGCCTCTTGGCGCAGCTTGATCAGCGCACCGCGCCTTTGGCGCCGGATGGGGATTTGCTGCGTGTCCACCCGCGCAATTACCTCACCCGGTTCAAAGAGATGAGCGATGCCGGCGGCGGCGACATGGGCGAACAGGCGACGTTCGGGCCGGGTGGATACGACATCGCGCGGCAATCCGCAGGGCTGGCGATCACGGCTGTGGACGCTGTTCTCGGCGGAGAGCACGCCAACGCCTACGTCTTGTCGCGCCCGCCAGGCCACCACTGCCTGAAGGATTTCGGCATGGGCTTCTGCCTGTTCGCCAACGTGGCCGTTGCGGTCGAGGCAGCGATTGTCAAACATGGTTTAACCCGTGTTGCAATACTCGATTGGGACGTGCATCACGGCAACGGCACGGAGGCCATATTCCTCGACCGGCCGGACGTTTTGACAATTTCGATTCATCAGGAAAACTGCTTCCCGGTGAACTCAGGCGCGGCGGGCAATCGCGGCGAGGGACGCGGCGACGGGTATAATTTTAACGTGCCGTTGCTGCCTGGCGGCGGCGATCAGGCATACCGCGATGCGTTCGAACTGGTTGTGATGCCAGCGCTGCGGCAATACCGTCCAGAGCTGATCGTCGTCGCCTCCGGCCTTGACGCAAACTGCCTCGACCCGCTGGCGCGCATGATGCTCTACAGCGATTCCTATCGCTGGATGACGGAGGGGGTCATGGAGGTGGCCAACGCGTTCTGCAATGGCCGCGTCGCGGTGGTGCATGAGGGCGGCTATTCGGAATCCTACGTGCCGTTCTGCGGACAGGCGCTGATCGAACAGCTCTCCGGCATCGGGACGGAAGTGGCTGACCCGATCCTCCACTTTGCGCAGATGCAGCAGCCGAATGCGGCGTTTCAGGCGTTCCAGCGCGGCCTGCTGAAACAGCAGGCCGCAAGCCTGTTCGGCGGTTGATGGGCTTAACCCGCCCTGACCTGATCCGGATGGGCTGCGGCGAAGGCCGGAATCTTTTCGAGACGTTCCATCGCACCGCCGATCCGCGCATGCATTGAAATGTCCACATTCCATCGCCGCGCATTGTAGACTTGGGGCGCGAGGCAGATGTCGGCCAGCGTCGGCTGGCCGCCGAAACAAAGCGGACCGGGCAGGGCGATGAGCATGGTTTCCACTGCGGCCAGCCCTTCGCCGATGAACTTTTTCATCCACCCCGCGCGTGTGTAATCGGCATTGCCAGTCAATTCGACGACATGGTTGACGACGCTGAGATTACAGACCGGGTGAATGTCCATGGCGATGGCATGAGCAACTGCGCGCACTTTTGCGCGAGCAGCCGGATCGGCTGGAAGCAGGCCGAGGCGGCGCGTCTCGTCGAGATATTCGATGATGGCCAGCGACTGGGTGAACAATTGCCCGTCAATTTGGAGCGCCGGAACAAGCCCTTGCGGATTGCGGGAGAGATGCTTAGCCGACTTGTGTTCGCGCTCGGTCAGATCGACCGCGATGGCCATATGTTCAATGCCTGCGAGATTGAGCGCGATGCGGACACGGTAGCTCGCCGACGAGCGCCAGTAATCGTAGAGAACGGTTTCGCTCATTTCAGCTTCGCCTTTTCGATGATTGCCTTCAGTGTGGCAAGATCACCGATGGCATTGGCCAAGATCAGAACCAGCCGGGCATTCAAGCGGGCGCTGTCGTTGGCGGACAAGCCGTGATGCGCGGCGATCAGCGCCTCATAGAAATCATCGCCCTGCTTGCTGAGCCGGTCTTTGCCGATGTCCATCATCATGATCCTTTCGACATGGCACGGCTCACAGCTTTGCGCACATCCTGCGCCAATGGATTGCGCCACGCGGCGGCGACGTGCTGGTCAGGCCGGATGAGATAGGTCCAGCCGGAACCGTAACGGGCACAGGCGAGCCCGCTCGCATCCTGAAGGTCAGCGCCTGCCTTCTGCGAGACGGTCAGTGTTTTGATCCCCGTCTCAGGCACATTGACCTCGAATGCGAGGACAACAAACTCACCACCAAGTTGATCCAGCAGGAACCCGTCCCTTCCATCCAGGCGGATTGGCGCGTCTAGGCAAGGGGAGCCTGACGGAAGCGGCGCGCCGGTATCTGGCGTCTGCAGCGACAGGCCATGCAGCGAGCAGGGCTGCGACAGGCGGCCGGAATTGATCAGGCGGCGGGCGAAAGGCATATCCCAGGCGAGCGCCAGAACCTCGCTGCGGAACAGGCGCTCGACCGGCGTGGCGGCGGACATGAAATTGGTGGTGCGCGATGAATTCAGGATGTTCTCATCCGCCCCATGGATGCGCTCTTCATTATAGCTTTCAAGTAACTTGGCGGACGCATCACCCTTAATCACAGCGGCCAGTTTCCAGCCGAGATTGTCCGCATCCTGAATGCCGCCGTTGCCGCCGCGCGCGCCGAAGGGCGAAACGACATGGGCGCTGTCGCCGGCGAAGATGACGCGGTCATGGACGAAGCGCGTAAGCCGGCGGCATTGGAACGTGTAGACGGAGACCCAGTCGAGTTCAAAGTTGGAATGCCCGACTGCTTTTTCGATGCGGGGAATGACGCGTTCCGCCCGCTTCTCCAGTTCGGGATCGGCGTCGGGGCCAAGCTGCAAGTCTATGCGGTAAATATTGTCCGGCTGCTTATGCAGCAGCGCGGACTGGCCCGGATGGAAGGTCGGTTCGAACCAGAACCAGCGCTCGGACGGCTGTTCGATTTTCATCTCGACATCGGCGATCAGGAAGCGCTCTTCGAAGAACCGCCCCTGAAAATCCAGCCCCATCATCGCCCTTGTCGGCGAGCGCGCGCCGTCGCAGGCGACGGAATAGGCTGCATGCAGTTCATAAGCCCCGTCAGGCGTCTGGATCGAAAGCGTAGTCGCTGATGCATTCTGTCTGACGCCGGTGACTTTGTTTCTCCAGCGAAGATCGATCAAGCCCGGAAAATCGGCGCAGCGCTCCACCAGATATTGCTCGACGTGATACTGCTGCAAATTAATGAAGGCCGGATTTTTGTGGCCGTCCTCCGGCAGGAGATCGAAGTTCCACACTTCCTTGTCGCCATGAAACAGCCGTCCGACTTTCCAAGTGACGCCCTTGGCCACCATGCGCTCCCCGACGCCCAGCCGGTCAAAAATCTCCAGCGTGCGCTTGGCCCAGCAGATGGCGCGGCTGCCGACCGAGACGGTGTTGTTGTCATCCAGCACAGTGCATTTGACGCCGTGCAGGGCAAGGTCAATCGCGAGCGCCAGGCCGACCGGGCCTGCGCCGATGATGGCGACAGGCGCATCGCTTGCCGCTCCGCCGGAGAGTTCCGGCGGGGTGCGGTAGGGGAAAGCAGGGTAGTCGGCACGGGGCATGGACGCCGCTAACCTTGCAAAGCCTGCCACATGGCGACATCGCGCTCCGCCGTCCAGATGCGCGGATTGTCCATGCCGAGCGCCTCGTCATAGGCGCGGGCGACATTGAAAGGCAGGCAGTGCTCGTAGATGGCGTAGCTTGAGAATTTCGGATCGCAGGCGGCGCGCACGGCATCCCACGCCTCCTTCAGCGAACCGCCCCGCGCCGCAATCTGTGCGGCGGGACCGTACGTGCTTTCGACGAAATCGCGGGTGTTCTCAATGGCTGCATTGACCATCTTGTCGCCGACAAGCGCATCGCCGCGGCCGGGCGCAATGGCGCGGGGACGGTGGGCCTTGATCGCGTCGAGCGTCTTGCCCCAATCGTTGAAATGACCGTCGCCGCAATAGCAGGCCGAATGATATTCGACGATGTCGCCGGTGAACATGACCTGCTCGTCCGGGACCCATGCGACAATGTCCCCCGCCGTATGGGCGCGGCCAAGCTGCATGAGATCGACGCGGCGCTTGCCGAGGAACACCGTCATCCTTCCATTGAATGTCTGTGTCGGCCAGGTGAGGCCCGGGATGCTTTCGTGGCCCTGGAACAGGCGCGGGAAGCGGCCGAATTCTGAATCCCAGTCCTCCTTGCCGCGCTCCGACACCATGGCGCGGCACTTTTCCGACGCGATGATCTCAGACGCGCCATAGGCGGAAGCCCCGAGCACACGCACGGCATGGTAATGCGACAGAACGACATATTTGATCGGCTTGTCGGTGACGGTTCTGATTTTCTCCACCACCTTGAGAGCCAGACGCGGCGTCGCCTGCGCATCGACGATCATGACGCTGTCATCGCCGATGATGATTCCGGTGTTCGGATCACCCTCAGCGGTGAAAGCCCAGAGGTCCCGCCCGATTTCGGTGAAGGAGATTTTCTTCTCGGTGAGGTCGCCTCGCGAGGCGAATGCCTTGGCCATCATTGGGCTCCTTCATATTTGCGCACAGTCTGCTCAATCGCTCCAAAGATCGAGCGCCCGGCTTTGTCCTTCATTTCGATGCGCACGGTATCGCCGAACTGCATGAAGGGAGTCACCGGTTTCCCCGTGACGATTGTTTCAATCATGCGGATTTCCGCGATGCAGGAATAACCCAGACCGCCCGCCGCGACAGGCTTTCCGGGGCCGCCGTCCTTGTCCTTGTTGGACACCGTGCCGGAGCCGACAATCGAGCCCGCGCAGAGCGCCCGCGTCTTGGCGGCATGGGCGATGAGCTGGCCGAAGTCGAAGATCATGTCGGCACCGGCATTGGCGCGGCCGAAGGGTTTGCCGTTGAGGTCAACGCTCAGCGGCAGATGCACCTTGCCGTCCATCCACGCATCGCCCAGCTCATCCGGCGTCACCGCCACGGGCGAGAAGGCGGAGGAGGGTTTGGACTGGAAGAAGCCGAAGCCCTTGGCAAGCTCCGCCGGGATGAGATTGCGCAGGGAGACATCATTAACCAGCATTATCAGGCGGATCGCAGAGGCAGCTTCAGCCGGCGACGCGCCCATTGGCACGTCGCCGACAATCACCGCGACCTCGCCCTCCATGTCGATGCCATAATCCTCGCTTGCCATGAGGATCGGATCACGCGGGGCGAGGAAGGAATCCGAGCCGCCCTGATACACCAGCGGATCGGTCCAGAAGCTTTCCGGCATGTCGGCGTTGCGCGCCTTGCGCACGAGTTCAACGTGATTGACGTAAGCCGAGCCATCAGCCCACTGAAACGCACGAGGCAAAGGCGACAGGGCGTCATTCTCGTGGAAGCGCTCTGACGGCACCGAGCCATGTTCAAGGCTTTCGGCCAGCGCCTCCAGATGGCTGGCATATTTTGTCCAGTCGTCCAATGCCGCCTGCAGGGTCGGCGCGAGAAACGAGGCGTCGGCGCAGCGCGTCAGATCGCGCGAGACCACGACAAGCCGCCCGTCGCGCCTGCCGTTCCTGAGTGTCGCAAGCTTCATTCGCTCCAGTCTCCTTCGATGGTTCCGTTGAACCGTTTGCGCAGGCCGGTCCAGCAGTCGGCGTAATTGTCCTGCAGTGTTTCAAGCTCGGCGGCGAACCGCGTCAGATGCTGCGGAAAGCGCGTCTCGAACATGAAGGCCATGGTGTTTTCGAGCTTCTGCGGTTTGAGATCAACTGTCGAGGCTTTCCAATAGCCGGGCGCATCCGGCCCATGCGCCAGCATCAGATTATGCAGGCTCATGCCGCCCGGCACGAACCCCTCTTCCTTGGCGTCGTAGCGGCCATACACCAGCCCCATGAACTCCGACATGATGTTGCGGTGATACCAGGGCGGTCGGAAGGAATGCTCGGCCACCAGCCAGCGCGGCGGGAAGATGACGAAGTCGATATTGGCTGTTCCCTCTTCGCCCGACGGGGCGGTCAGCACCGTGAAGATCGACGGGTCTGGATGGTCAAACAGGATCGCGCCAACGGGCGAAAAAGTGCGCAGATCATACTTGAACGGCGCGTAATTGCCATGCCAGGCGACGACATCCATCGGCGAATGCGGCAGCGCGCATTCATGGAACTTGCCACACCATTTGATCACCAGCCGCGTCGGCGTGTCTTTTTCCTCAAACCAGGCGACGGGCGTTTTGAAATCGCGCGGATTGGCGAGGCAGTTCGCGCCGATGGGACCGCGGTCGGGCAGGGTGAACTTCGCGCCATAATTCTCGCAGACATAGCCACGCGCCGTGTCATCCAATAGCTCGACGCGGAACACCATGCCGCGCGGGATCAGGCAAATCTCGGACGGTTCCACCTCCATGACGCCCATCTCGGTGACAACGCGCAGCCGCCCCTGTTCCGGCACGATCAGCAGTTCGCCGTCTGAATTGAAAAAGTGCGTATCCACCATATCGGCGTTGGCGACGTAGACATGCGCCGCCATACCCGCCTGTCCATTGACGTCACCCGCCGTGGTCATGGTGCGGATGCCTTCGATGAAATTGGTCTTTTCCTTCGGCAAAGGCACCGGGTCCCAGCGCAGCTGGCCGAGCGGCAATTCGTGATCGTCCGTGTTGGGGGCTGACTTCCAGTGCCTGTGTCCGACTTGTTTGAATCGTCCCGTGTGGCGCACTGACGGACGGATGCGATATAGCCATGAGCGTTCGTTCGTGCCGCGCGGCGCAGTGAAAGGTGAGCCGGACAGCTGCTCGGCGTAGAGGCCGTAGGCGCAGCGCTGCGGCGAGTTCTGGCCCTGCGGCAGCGCGCCGGGCAGGCTTTCCGTTTCGAAGTCATTGCCGAAGCCCGGCATGTAATTCAACGTCATGGCTGGCTCTCCCTGGTCAAGTGTGATACTAGTTACATCCGTAACGGTCAAATTTGTAACTATCAACGGTCAAAACTGCATGACGCAAGACAATTCCGGACTCGTGCTGCGGGGCTTTCTTCCCTACCGGCTGCACAATGCGGCGGAGAAGGTGAGCCTTGCCTTCGCAGCGGTTTACAAGCGGCAGGAAGGGCTTTCGCGGCCGGAATGGCGGGTGCTGGCGATTCTTGCGCAGCTTGCCCGCGCCACCGCAACCGAGATTGGCGCGCAGGCCAACATGCACAAGACCAAGGTCAGCCGCGCGGTCTTTGCGCTCGAGGAGCGCCGATGGCTGGCAAGGAGCGCGGATGACGCGGACAGACGGGTGGAGTGGCTGCAACTGACCAGAACCGGTCGCTCGCAGTTTGCCAAACTCTCGCAGTCGGCGCGGCAGTTCGAGAACGAGCTGGTTGCGGCGCTGGGTGACAAGGCGACCCGGCACCTCTTGTCGGCGCTGACACGGATCGAGGAGGTCCGGCTGGCGGAGCAATCCCATCCTCATTCGCGCGCCAGATAGGTTCGGGCAAGCTCAAGCGCCTCGGTCTTGAACCGCTGGCGGCGGGCCGTCATGCCAATCTCATGCCTTCTCGCCTCGGCCCATCCGAGATAGGTCAGCGCGCGCAAAAGGATGAAAAGCGGCAGCGCTTCGAGATCGCGGGGCGAAAGCGGGCGCAGCGATTGATAGCCGGAGAGCAGCGCGCATTTGAGCGCCTCATAATGCGGTTCGCGCCGGTTCTTGATCAGCGCGGTGGCGATGTCGAACAGCCGGAAGCCATACCCGGCGTCGTCAAAGTCGATCATCCGGATCTGCCCCTCCTGCACCAGCACGTTTTCCCGCACGAGGTCGGCGTGGATCAGGCCGTAGTCAGCTCCAGCGGCGATGCATTCGTCGAGCGCCTCGCCGACGCGCTTGCGCGCCGCCATCAGCAGCTCCGTCTCCTCCGGCGAACACTCCGAAATCGCCCAGAACTTTCCCC
>JANMMM010000290.1:0-21166 GCA_031373225.1 Phyllobacteriaceae bacterium
CCGCCGCCGTCGCCATCGGCGCCATAGAGAAACACGTTCTTCGGCAGGAACTGCGTCTGGCCAACTTCGCCATGCATGGCGCCGATGGATGAGCCGGATATGACGCCCCGGTCGATCAGTTTCAGCGCCGCGTAGAGCTGCTCGGTGAAAAACGCTGATCGGCGGCAGTCATAGGCGAGCGTCGCCACGGCGGAAATTGTGTTCTGGTTGCCAAGCGAAGCGCCAAAGCCCGTCTCCATGCCCCAGATGGCGATCAGCGGGCCGGCCGGCACGCCGTAGCGCTTCTCAAGGTTGGCGAACAGGCCGGCGTTCGCCGCCTTGAGGCTCTTGCCGCGCGAGGCGATGGCCCTGCCGCCGCGTTTGGCCATGAACTGGTCGAGTGACAGTTTGAAGCTTTTCTGGTTGCGGTCGGCGTTGATGGTTTTGGTGGCATAGTTTGTGCCCGCCAGCGCCTTCAATCCCTTTGCCCCAATGCCGTTTGCCTTGGCCTCTCCGGCAAAGTCCGCCTTCCATGCGTCAAAGCCCGCGCCGGTCTTGCCGCAGCTTGCGGCGATGGCCTGGCTGGAAAGCATCATCAGTGCAGCCGCAGCCGCCGAAACCAAAACCCCACGCCCGTGCGCCATAGAAATCTCCTGAAAGAATGATTCGACCGTTCTTTAGCAATTTTGCCAATGAACAGTTAATTTGTCATTGGTTTCCTTTGGCGGGTTCCTTTGGGCGAAGGTATGGCGAAAACTTGACGTTCCGCGCAAATTTTGCCGCATTCTGCGCACTGAATTCAGAAGAGTTGCAATTATCACGCATAGTGTTTCCGGCACACGCAAAATGCAGTGCTTTCCTTTCGTCAATTTGCGTCCGACGCTTCAAAACTCCGACAGTCTCATCTGCGGCTGATAGTCCATATCAGCAACCTCTTTGATAACCGCCTGCCCGCAGATGACGCGCGCTTGCGCCGCGTCGAATGCCAGCGATGCGTTGCCCTGCAAGAGCCAGCCCTTGTTCAAGGCCGCCGTCACCTTGTGGCAGAAGGCGGAATCGTCAAATCCGGTGAGATAGCGGTACAGGATCATTTCATTTTCTCTTGGAGGCGAAACGCCTTTTCTGAAATTATTCGCGACAAGACAAGAGCAGCGGCCTTGATTGAGATCATGAAAACTGGTCTTGCTGGCGGGCGGAGAGACCATGCGGCATTTTGACGTCATCATCATCGGCGGAGCGATCTCCGGAAGCGCCGTGGCTTGGCATCTGAAGCAGGTGGGTTTTGGCGGCACCGTGGCGCTGATTGAGCGGGATCCGACATTCAAGCAGTCCGCCACCGCCCTCTCCTGCGCCGGAATCCGCCAACAATTCAGCGCCGCGGAGAACATCCGCCTGTCCATGGCCTCGCTCGCCATGATCCGCGCCATCAATGCGGCGCATGAAAGCCCGGTCATCTCACTGCGCGAGAACGGCTATCTCGTGCTGGCGTCCGAGGCGGGCATGCCAATCCTTGAAAAGAACCACGCTGCCCAGCGCGGCGAGAATGCCAGCGTTATCCTTGAGGATGCGGCAAAGCTTGCCCGGCGCTTTGACTGGCTGAACACGGACGGCATCGCCGCAGGTTCGCTCGGCACGGCCAATGAGGGCTGGTTCGACGCGGTCGGCCTGATGCAGCATTTCCGCAATGATCTGAAGGCGGGCGGCGCGGAGCTGATCAATGGCACAGTCTCGGCAATTGGCCCAAGCCGCGCAATGGCAGAGACTGTGACCCTTGCCGCCGGCACGCAGCTCTCCGCGGGACACATCGTCATCGCCGCCGGACCGCAGGCCGGCGATGTCGCCGCGATGGCCGGCATCGGCCTCCCTGTAGAGCCGCGCAAGCGCACCGTGTTCAACTTCAAGGCCGAACGGCATATTCCGGACATGCCGCTGGTTGTCGACCCGTCCGGCGTCTATGTCCGCCCCGAAGGCGCGGGTTACATCTCCGGCTCCTCACCGCCGGAGGATCAGGAACGTCGCGCCCGGGACGATGATTTTGACCCGGACTGGCATGAGTTTGAAGACGTGATCTGGCCCGCGCTTGCCAACCGCATTCCCGCCTTTGAGGCAATCAAATGCGAGGGCGCCTGGGCCGGGCATTATGACTACAACGCCTTCGACCAGAACGGCGTGATCGGCCCGCATCCAGATATTCCAAACCTGCATTTCATCACCGGCTTTTCCGGCCACGGCGTGCAGCAGGCCCCGGCGGCCGGGCGCGCGGTGGCGGAGATGATCATGTTTGGAGAGTACCGGACGATTGACTGTTCGGCCTTCTCGTTCGCGCGCATCGCGGAAAACCGGCCGTTCTTTGAATTGAATGTGATTTGACGACTTGGAAGCAAGGCGTTACGTCTGTCTCTCCCAAACCATCCAGCTGAGGAGGATTGTCATATGGCCATTGTCAAAAACAGCCTTCCGGCCGACCGGATGCTTGGCGTCTAGCCGCTTGAGCGTGGCCGTCTTTATTCGGAACCAAACCTTCCCGTCAGCCATTGACCTGAACCCGCCATGCGCAAGCGCGGCGCTCCCCTCATGCTGAATTCGGGATGACCAAATTGGAAACTCCAACAGAAGAAAAACTTGACCTCGCCGCCTATGGCTGGTCGGCGCATTTTCAACAGGCCGCAGACGCGCTCAACTTTACCAACACGATGCCGGTCCGGGTCGCCGCTGTGCACCGCGACGCGCTGGATGTGGCGGGGCCGGAGTTCACCGGCCGCATCCAGCTCGCCTACCTGAAGCCCGGCGGCGATGACAACCCAACTGTCGGCGACTGGATCGCGCTCGACCGGACGACCATGCGGCTCGCCGCGCTCTATCCGCGCACCAGCCTGTTCAAGCGCCGCAACGCCGGCAACACGTCGCGCTCGCAGTCGATCCTCGCCAATGTCGACACGGTGTTGATTGTCACATCAGCCAACTTGGACTTCAATGTGGCGCGGCTCGAGCGCTATCTGGCGCTGGCCTTCGAGGCGGGCGTCACGCCGGTCATCGTCATCACCAAGGCCGACCTTGCCGAGGACGCTGACAGGTTTACTGAGACCGCCCGCGCCATCCGCCCGGACCTTGCGGCGCTGACGCTCAACGCCCGCAGCGCCGATGTCGCCGCGCAGCTTGCGCCATGGCTTGTCAAAGGCCAGACCATCGCCTTGATGGGATCATCGGGCGTCGGCAAGTCCACTCTGGTCAATGCGCTGATGGGCGCGCGCGTGCAGGATACAGGCGGCATCCGCGAGGACGACGCCAAGGGCCGCCACACGACGTCCGGCCGCTCGCTGCATCTGCTCCCCTCCGGCGCATGGCTGATCGACACGCCCGGCATGCGCGAGTTGCAGGTTGTCGATGTGGCGGACGGCATTGACACGGTCTTTGACGATATCAACGCGCTCATCGCCCAATGCCGCTTTTCCGACTGCGCCCATGGCGCTGAGCCGGGCTGCGCCGTGCGCGGGGCCATCGAAGGCGGCGAGCTGGAGCCGGAGCGGCTGGAGCGCTTCAAAAAGCTGCAGCGCGAGGAAAGGCACAATAGCGAAGCGGCGCATGTGGCGCATGCCCGTAACAAGGCGTTTGGCAAGACGACCAGAAAAATTGGCGATCACAAGACTAAACATATGAGGGACTGGTGAGGCCTTTGCTTAGCGTGCATTCTCTTGTAATGTCGCGGCAATTCCTTCCCCGAGAGAACCAGATGCAGAAATTCACCAAGCTCACCGGCGTCGCCGCGCCATTGCCAATCATCAATGTCGACACCGACATGATCATCCCGAAGGACTATCTGAAGACGATCAAGCGCACCGGCCTCGGCGTCGGCCTGTTCGCGGAGATGCGCTACAAGGATGACGGCTCGGAAAATCCGGATTTCGTCCTGAACAAAGCCGCATGGCGCAAGGCGGAAATTCTGGTGGCGGGCGATAATTTCGGCTGCGGCTCAAGCCGCGAGCACGCGCCTTGGGCGCTCTTGGATTTCGGCATCAAATGCGTGATTTCGACCTCGTTCGCCGATATTTTCTACAATAACTGCTTCAAGAACGGCATCCTGCCGATCACAGTCTCGCCGGAAGATCTCGACAAGCTGATGGACGACGCCCAGCGCGGCGCGAACGCCACGGTGACGGTGGACCTTGAGGCGCTGGAGATTCGCGGACCGGACGGCGGCGTTATCACGTTCGAGCTGGACGCGTTCAAGCGGCACTGCCTGCTGAACGGATTGGACGACATTGGCCTCACGCTCGAAAAGGCGGCGAGCATTGATGTGTTTGAAAAGGCCAATGCCGAAAACCGCCCCTGGGCTTGACTGAGTCTGGCGAATTACCCGACGCTGCGTGACAACCGAAAATCCCGCTGATTTGGGCGGGCGCTGATTGCGCCGCTTGTCAGACAACACCAAAGGCACGCAGCATAAGCGCGGTCCCGGCGAGGGTGAGCGTTGCGCCGAAGGGGCGCGCCAGGCGCTCGCCCCCCGGCGCCAGTTTCTCAACCGCAACATAGAGCGCAATTCCCAAAACCCACCAGATGTTCATTATTCCGCCGGCGAAGAGAAGCGCCATCAGCGCCCAGCAGCAGCCGAGACAGAAACCGCCATGCAGAATACCCATGCGGAATGCGGCGGCCCGGCCCGTCCGGCGATGGCGGGTCAGCGCCTCGACCGGGCCGCGGCAGTGGGCAAGACAGGCTGCCTTCAGCGGGGTGAATTGATAGAGGCCGGCGCCAATGAGAACCGCCGCGCCAAGCAATGGCGTGGCCAGTGTCATGAACATTGGGGAAATCAGCCCGAGCCTCGCCAACCCGCCTTGCAGGAGTGTGGCAAACAGGCTGAATGCGGCCCAGGCAGCCAGGTACCCTGAAGCGAAGAGCATCGCCGCGCTGGCGCCTCGACCGCTGTTCAACGCGCCGTAAAGCAGGATCGTCGGCGCGGCGCTCGGCACCATCATGGCGATCATCATCATCCACCACATGATGAAGATCACCACCGCATAGCCGGGAGTCCAGAGCATCGGGGCCACCATGTCCGGTGTTCCGGCGAGCAATGCGCCGGCTGGGCCGGTCTTAGCGGCCATCCCGAAGACCGACATCCCGGTCCCGCCGCCTGCGAGAATAAAAGCGGCAGAAGCGAGAACTGCAAGACTAAGCGCAGCGACCACGATCAGCCTGTCATTGCGCAGCATCCGGCGGACAATTCCGAAGTCCGGCACCGCCGGTCAGGCGGCGTGGTCGATGACGCCCTTACCGGTCATGTAAATCCGGCAAATATGCGCGTGCGTGCCCTTATTCTTGTTTAACGAGATCGCGCCGGAGGTCGTGGTCGTGCCGCTCGCCATCTCGGCCTGCCGGTATTCGAAGCCATGCGGCAGGTTGATGCGGGCGCGGTGCTGGGCGCCCGTGACCGGGTTGCGGATCGGTTCAGCCTTGAGGTCAAACACGCCGGGAATGCCGACATGACCGGTTCGCCCCTCAAGGTCGATTGCAATGTCGATCGGTTTGGAGAGGGTTTCCAGGCGGTTCGGCGACATTTTATCAAAGACCCAGAACACTGTCGCCATGTCCTCAGTGTCGCGGCCTGTGGCGATCGATTCGACTGCGGCATGCTGTTCGGGCGATGCGCCGGAATCCACGATCAGCTGAATTGTTCCGTTGCCCATATGGATGGCCGCCGGCCATTTGGCTGTCAGCCCGAATTTCACCCCGTCAAGGCTGACGCCGCCATAGTGGCCCTTCTTGACGACGAACCCGACTGCGGCCTCGCAGGTGCCATCTGTCGGAAGGGAGTTGAACTGGCACGGACAGCCAAAGGAGCAATTACAGTTTGCAAGCTCCAGCGCATCAATTTCCCAAGGTGTCATAATTTCCTCCATTTGCTGCGGACAAAATTGACCTTGGTGAAACTACTATTAATATGACAACTTTTCAATGCGTCAGTTTACGAGTGGCGGGAGCACACAATATCACCGGTTTATGTAACACCACATCTGTCCGGTTTTAAGCTTGGGCCATTGTAAGGGCCGGACGACGGAGCGGACGAGCTGTTGCAGGGACTTCCCGTGATGAAGTTTGAGAAGTGGGACGTTATTGTGAAGCGCCGATCAAGAACGCAGGGCTGTTCACTATCCACATCAGAGGATAACGCCGCGCGAGGCGACCACGGTCATCCGGGGCAGTTCTGGGCCGCCAATTTTGCAGCATGGCCGCCAGAGCTGCGAAATGCGCACGAGAGGCCAGAAGAAAATTGACCCGCCGCCTCATCTCCACCGGATCGCCCTTTGAGCGCGCCGCCGGCTATTCACGCGCGGTCGTTCAAGGCGATTGGTGTTTTGTGTCCGGCACGACCGGTTATGACTATGTGTCGATGTCGATGCCGGAAGGCGTTGAGGATCAGGCGCGCCATTGCCTTGCGACCATTGGCAAGGCTCTGGAGGAAGCCGGTTTTGCACTCACCGATATCGTGCGGGCGCGCTATTACATTGCAGACGCAGCGTATGCCGATAGTGTGTTTCCGATCCTCGGCAAAACCTTCGGCGACATCCGTCCCGCTGCAACCATGGTGGTCTGCGCACTCATCCGCGCCGAAATGAAAATCGAGATTGAAGTGACAGCGCTGCGCCGGTCAGCCTGACTATTCTCTCGTCTCGCCTCCTGACAGGGTCTGTCATGAGACTTGACCTGTTAACAAAAACACTGAAATCCCCAACAATTGCCGCATTGCAACATCAGGGCTTGAAATATAAAGTCCGACTCCCGACCTATAATCCGGAAGAGCGCCATTGCGCGCCATTGCATTGATTTCTGACACACGAAAACATCCGCGGCACAGGGCGCTATATGGCAAAGTTCAAGTTTCACCGTTTGGCTTCTTTCATTGTTCTCATAGCTGCTGGCGCATGGGTGCTGACCGGCGAGTTTTCGGCTGTCGGCAGCCAAGCGCAGGAAAAAGCTGAGGCTGCCACCGCAAAGCCTGTGGCGGAGGCGGTGCGCGCGCTGCGCACGGTGGCGGTCGTCACGCCGCCGCTCGCCGATCATTCAGTTTCAATCCGCGTCTCCGGCGTCACCGAACCCGACAAGCGTGTCGCGCTCGCCGCCCGGACAGGCGGCATCATCGCCAAGCTCCCGGTCAAGCAGGGAGACCTTGTCAAAGAAGGCGACCTGATCCTGTCGCTGGATGCGGAAGAGAAGAAGTCCATGGTGACGACAGCGCAGCAGACCGTGGTTCAGCGCAGGGCGGAATCGGAAGCCGCGCAAAGTCTTGCCAAACGCGGGAACCTGCCGAAGCTTCAGCTCGACTCGGCCCGCAGCGCGCTGATGGGCGCACAGTCGCAGCTCGACGCCGCCAAGGCGGAGCTTGAGCGACTCGAAGTGATCGCGCCATTCGGCGGCGTGCTCGACAAGGTGGAAGTACAGAGCGGCAGCTCGGTGCAGCAGGGCGCGCCGGTGGCGACTTTGCTGTCGCTGGACCCTATCATAGCGGTCGGCGAGATATCAGAGCGCAGCCTCGGTTCCGTGAAGATCGGCGGTAAGGCGCGAATCCGCCTCGTCAATGGGACGGAGACAGAAGGCGAAATTCGCTACATTTCAAAAGAGGCAAGCGCCCAGACCCGCACTTACCGGGTCGAAGTCGCCATTCCCAACGGCGATTCAAAAATCCCGGCAGGCATGACCAGCGAGATCATGCTCTGGGCGGAGCCGGTGAAAGCCATTCAAGTGCCGCGTTCAGTCGTAACCCTTAGCGCTGACGGCGATTTCGGCGTGCGCGGTATCGACAAAGACAACAAAGCATTCTTTCTGCCTGTCTCATTGATCGACGACGCTACCAATGCGCTGGTGCTGACCGGCGTTCCGGACGGCACGCGCGTGATCGTGGCGGGACAGGATTTTGTCAAGGACGGGGACATCGTTAATCCAGTGGCGCCGGATGAGGCGCAGATGAAAAAACTGATCGGCGAAGCCGCTAAGGCTCAGTAGGGGATTTCCATGAGCAAGCTCATTGATCTGGCAATCCATAATGCGCGGCTGACTCTGTCGGTGCTGATGTTCTTCCTCGTCGCCGGGGCGCTCGCCTATCAGTCGATCCCGAAAGAGGCCGAACCCGACATCCAGATTCCGATCATCTATGTCTCGCTCGGCTTCAACGGCATCTCGCCGGAAGATTCTGAGCGGCTGCTGCTGCGCCCAATGGAGGCGGCGCTGAAGAACATTAAAGACATCAAGGAAATGCGCTCCTCCGCCTTCCAGGGCGGCGGCTTTGTGCTGGTCGAGTTTCAGGCGGGCGCCGACCTTTCCAATTCGCTTGAAGATGTGCGCTCGAAAGTATCGGACGCCAAACGCGAGCTGCCGCAGGGCGCGGACGAGCCGTCGATCAACGAGGTCAATATTTCCGAGTTTCCGGTTCTGGTCGTCACCCTGTCCGGCGACGTGCCCGAGCGTGTCCTGGTCAAGGCCGGGCGCGAACTGCGCGACCGGCTGAAAGACGTGGATGGCGTGCTCGACGCCAAGCTGCAGGGCGCGCGCGATGATCTTGTCGAAGTCATCATCGATCCGGTCAAGCTGTCCTCCTACGGGCTGAAACTTGACCAGCTCGTGGGCGGCGTCGCGGCGGGCAACTCGCTGGTGGCGGCGGGCACGATTGAGGGTGCGGAAGGGCGCTACGCCGTCAAGGTTCCCTCGCTGATCGAGACCATTGAGGACGTCGCAAACCTGCCGGTCGTCGCCGGCCCCAACGCCGTGGTGCGCGCCCGCGATCTTGCGACAATCCGCTCAACCTTCAAAGACCCTGAAACCATCACCCGTCTCGACGGCAAGCCGGCCATTGCAATTGAAATATCCAAGCGCACCGGCGCCAACCTCATCAACACAGTGGATGCGGCGAAGAAGCTCGCCGAGGAATTCAAGCCGCTGATGCCCGAGGGCGGCGTCATCACCTTCAGTCAGGACAAATCCGAATCCATCCGCCAGCTTCTGCACGATCTGCAGAATTCGGTTCTGACGGCGGTGATCCTGGTGTTCATCGTCATTCTCTACGCCCTGTCCGGCCGCGCCTCGCTGTTCATCGGCTTTGCGATTCCAGTCTCCTTCCTGATGGGCATTCTCTTCCTTTCAATGGCGGGCCATACCGTTAATCTCGTTGTCCTGTTCTCGCTGATCCTCGCCGTCGGCATGCTTGTGGACGATGCGATCATCGTGGTCGAGTATGCCGAGCGGCGCATGTCGGAGGGTATGGACAAGGTCGAGGCCTTCTCCATGGCCGCCAAGCGTATGACCGGACCTGTGACGGCGGCGACTCTGACGCGCATTGCCGCTTTTTCGCCTCTCTTGTTCTGGCCCGGCATTGTCGGCGAGTTTATGAAATACATGCCGATCACCCTGATCGCGACGCTCTCCGCCTCGCTTCTCTACGCGCTGGTTTTCGTGCCGACTGTCGGCGCGATTTTTGGCAAAGCGCCGGCGCACGAGGAAGTCCACCGCGACGGCGCCTATATGTGGGTCGTCAACAAGGCGGTGCACCATCCGTTCATCATCCTGACGCTCGCCATCGGACTTCTGGTCTCGGTGCCTTACACCTATGGCAAATTCGGCAAGGGTGTCGAATTCTTCCCGAATGTCGAACCGGAATACGGACTTCTCTACGTCAAGGCGCGCGGCAATCTCTCGCTTGAGGAAAAAGACACAAGCGTGCGCATGGCCGAAGAGAAGGTAATCGGCTGGCCTGGAGTAAAAAATGTCTACACCCGCGTTGGCAAAGCGGGCGGCGGTGGCAACGACGTGGCCGAAGATGTGATCGGCGTCATCCAATACGAGTTTGTCAATTGGCGCGAGCGCAAGAAGGCCGATGAAATATTGGCCGACCTGCGGCTGGCCATGAAGGGACTGCCCGGCGTTGACATCGAGGTATCCGTGCCAGCTGCGGGACCGCCGACCGGCAAGGCGATTCAGGTCCGCCTCTCCGCCGCCGATCCGGCAAATCTGAACGCAATCGCAGGCGAGGTTGCGAAAATGCTTGCGGCAACGCCGAACGTGATCGACATCAGCGATGGTCTGCCCGTTCCGGGCATTGACTGGGAGCTGAAGGTGGACCGCACGGAAGCGGCGAAATACGGAATTGGCCCCGGCTCTGTCGGCACGGTCGTGCAGCTGGTTACCACCGGTCTCAAACTCTCCGATTACCGTCCGGCGGGTGCCGACGATTCGGTCGATATCCGCCTGCGGCTTCCAGAGGAGAGCCGCACGCTCGCCATGCTCGACCAGCTGCGCGTCGAGAGCGCGCTCGGTTCGGTGCCGATCTCCAACTTCGTCAAACGCGAACCGACGCTCAGCCTCGGCGTGCTCAACCGGATCGACGGCGAGCGCACGATCACGCTGCAGGCGGGAATCACCGAGGGCGTGCAGAACGCCGAGGTTCAGGAGAAGGTGAAGACGGCGCTGGCCGCGATGGATATGGGCGGCATCAAGTGGACGCTGGTCGGTGAGGACAAGGAACAGGCAGAGGCCAGCGCTTTTCTCTCCAAAGCCTTTGGCACCGCGATTTTCCTGATCTTCATCGTGCTGCTGGCGCAGTTCAACAAATTCACATCCGTATGGCTGGTTCTCTCCGCCGTGGTCATGTCCACAATCGGTGTTTTCCTCGGTCTTCTCATTATGGGCCAGCCCTTCTCCATCGTCATGACCGGCATCGGCGTCATTGCGCTGGCCGGTGTTGTCGTGAACAACAACATCGTCTTGATCGACACCTATGACACGCTGCGGCACGAAGGCATGGAGAAATTCGAGGCGATCCTGAAGACCTGCCGCGAACGCGCGCGCCCCGTTGTGCTGACGGCGGCGACGGCAATCCTTGGCGTTCTGCCCATCGCTTTCGGCGTCAATCTCGAACTGATGACGCATGACACAACCATCGGCGCGCCATCGACGCAATGGTGGATCGCCCTCTCAAGCGCCATTGTCTTCGGCCTCGCCTTCTCGACTGTGCTGACCCTGATTGTGACGCCGTCCATGCTGATGATTTTCACGCGTTCCAAGCGCAAGGAAAAGCGCCCGAACATATTCAGGCGGCTGTTTACGCGGCGGTCGAAGCCCAAACCGCAGCCGGAACTTTTGCAAGCCCCGGCGCCGGCGGAGTGATCACGCTGCAAGTGGCAGGCGGGCGTCCAGCCCGAGATCGCTGATCGCCGCGCGGAGCGACTCGGAGGGCGGCGTTATGGGTAGCTTGCCTGCGAAGCGCTCCAGTTTGGACCCATCCAGCGAATGCGGCGTGCGCCAGAGATAGGACATGAGCACCACTTCGCGCGCGATTGGCACGACAAGGCCGGCGAGCCTGATCATCGTCCAGCCCATGGTCTTGAAGCGCAGCGGCCTGCTGGCGGCTTCCTCCGCAGCTTTGTGCATATCCAATCCCGTCATCGTGTGGCCCGAAAAATGAAACCGCTCAAACGGGGCCAGAGAACCGCGTTTTTCCGCCAATGCGACAAAAGCCTTGGCAAAATCCGGCAGATAGGCGAAGGCGTGCGGCAGGTCAGCGGGACCGGGCCAAGTGAACACATCCTTTTTCATGTCTTTCAAAATGAACAGGTCAAGCCATGATTCCGGTTTGACGCCGCCATAGAAATCGCCGCCGCGCAGAATTGTAGTGCGCACGCCGCGCTCCTCTGACCGCTGGCGGAACAGATCCTCGGCCTCCATCCTGATGCGCGCTTTTGCCGTTGAGGGGACCTGTGGCGCGTCTTCGCCCGTGTTCAGGCCAATGCCGTGGCCGAAATTGTAGACATTGCCGGGGAACAAATGCAGCGCGCCGGAAGCCTCGGCCGCCGCCATGACATTTTCGGCAAGCGGCATGACTGCGGTTTCCCATTCGGTGTATTTGGGATTGAGCGCGTTGAGAATGACATCCGCGCCTTGAACCGCCTGGATAAGCGACTGCCGGTCATAAGCGTCGGCCTCGATGACCTCGACGCCCGGCCGCAAAGTGGCGACCTTGGCGTTGCGGGCAACGCCTTTGACGCGCCAGCCGGCGGCGAGGAATGCTTTTGCACCGGCATCGCCAATGCGGCCGGCGGCTCCAAGAATAACAACAGTTTGCATTTCAAGCTCCTTTCCACGTTCTCACCCAGAAAGTAGCTTGTTCCATTATGTATGCCCATTGCCAAAAAACGTATGGTTGATATACATTTACGAATATCATGAAAAGCACGGAACCGGACTGGAATCTCATCCGCAGCTTTCTCGCCGTGGCGCGCGAAGGCTCGCTTTCAGCCGCGGCGCGGACATTGGCGACGACACAACCGACCATCGGGCGGCATGTCAATGAGCTTGAGACCGGCCTTGATATGGTCCTGTTCCAGCGCGGCCGCGACGGATTTCAGCTGACCGAGAAAGGCGCGGCCCTGTTCGAGCGCGCCGAGCCGATGGCGGAAACCGCCGCCGGCTTTGCGCGCCTTGCGCAGGGGTCGGCGAAAAAGGTCGCCGGGACGGTGCGGATCACCGCAAGCGAAGTTGTCGCGGCCTATGTGCTGCCCGCCATTCTGGCCGATCTAGGACGCGAGGAGCCTGAGATTGAAATCGAACTCGTCGCCTCCAACCAGATCGGCAATCTTCTGGCGCGAGACGCGGACATCGCGGTGCGCATGGTCCGCCCGGTGCAGAATGATCTGGTGGCGCGCCATGTCGCGGACCTGCCGCTGGCCGCCTGCGCATCCAGCGTCTATATTGACAGGCGCGGAAGGCCGGAGGCTCCACTTGATCTGGTTGGGCACAGGCTGATCGGCTGGGACCGAAGCGATGAAATCATCAAGGGCTTTTCCCAGTTCGGCGTGACCATCGACCGCCACGCGTTTGCCTTCCGCTCGGACAATCAAATCGTCCTGTGGGAGGCGGTCAAAGCGGGCCTTGGCGTCGGCTTCGCACAGGCGTCGCTGGTCGCCCGCGAGCCTGTGGTGGAGCAGGTCCTGCCCGGCCTGCCGCTGCCATCCCTGCCGCTGTGGCTGGCGATCCACGAGGATCTGCGCATGTCGGCCCGCATCCGCAGCGTGCTGGATTTTCTGCATCCGGCCCTGAAGCGCTATGCCGCCGGCTGAGGGCGGTCGGCCGAGGCGACGCGCCCCGCCAGCAGCGCAACCACGACCAGGAAGAAAGCCAGCGTCACATAGGTGGAGCGGAAGCCGATATGCTCGGCGACAAAGCCGATGGAGGACGGCGCGACAAGAATGCCGGAATAGCCCATCAGCGTGACCAGCGATATGCCCGCCCCCGGCGACAGGCCGGGCTGGTTGCCGGCCGCCGAAAAGATGATCGGCACCATGTTGGCGACGCCGATGCCGGAAATTGCAAAGGCGGCGATTACGAGCCAGGGATTGGGCGCAATGCCGCCGGCCAGCATGCCGACGGCGGCGATGAAGCCGGAGAGGCGCAGCGTGTCAACCGCGCCGAACCGGTTGCGAACGCCGTCGCCGAGGAAGCGCATGATGGCCATCGTTCCGGCAAAAAAGGCGAAGGCGAAGCCTGAGACGGTCACGTCCGCGCCCAGCTCCTTGCCCAGATACAGCGCCGCCCAGTCCAGCACCGCGCCCTCCGGGATCATCGAAAACAGCGCCATGAAGCCAAGAACGTAAACTGCGGCGCTTTTGGGCCAGACATATTTCGGCTTCTCGGCATGCTCCTCATGATGGTGGGCCTCGGTGACCATGAACGGCACGGCGGCAAGCGCGGTGAGCAGCGCCAGCCCCGATGCGATCAGTGCGTGGCCCTCGACGCCAAACCTGGCGATCAAAAACCCGCCAATGCCGCCGCCGATGAAGCCGCCAAGACTCCAGAACCCGTGTGAGGAGGACATGATGGCCCGGTTCAGCCGCGCCTCAACCTCGACCGCATTGGCGTTCATCGCCACATCCATCGAGCCGAGGCTCGCGCCGAAGAGAATCAGCGCCGGGATGGCGAGCGGAATGGTCGGCGCCAGCACAATCAGCGCAAACGACGCGCAGACGATGATTGCAAAGCCGATGACGATCTTCTTTGATCCGTAATGATTGATCAGCCACCCGGTCCAGGACATGGCCGTCACCGCCCCTACGCCGACAAGCAGGATCAAAAGTCCGAGCGTGAATTCGGTGATGTTGTGCCGCGGCAGCATGAACGGAATCTGCGGCGCCCAGGATCCCATGAGGAAGCCATTGACCATGAACATGGCCGCCACGGCCCAACGGGCGCGGATGACATTTGTCTGAGTTCCGACGGCAGCAGATGTCACTTTACGTTCCCCCTTGCGCCACCAAGCGCGCATGATTTTGGTTTTGTCGGTTTCAAACAGCGCCGACATTTCAGCATTAGAGACCGCCCCAACCGCAAGCAGCCGTGTCCGCCGGCTGGCATCACTGGGCATGCCGCTGGCGCACCAAGCATCTCGTTGAGAATCAATGGCGCCCCTCACGCTATTATAGCGCAATTGTGTGCTTGAGCACGGCGTCTTCGACATCAATTGCGGCTGCGGACATGCCAATTTGAGAGAGACCGCCTGTTCCACTGCTCAATGCAACACCGTCGCTGCCAAAGTGAGTTTTGTCCTTTCCAGATTTGGATTTTGCCGCATCTGAGCTGATAATGATCATGCAGGTCTCCGTTTGAACTTCAACTCCGCCGCGCCGCCACAAACCGCGCCGCCTCAATCAGCACGCCCGCCTTTTCCCCATACGGCGCAAGCAGCTCCACGGCCTGACCCACCAGCCCTTTGAGCTGTTTCTGAGCCCAGACTGACCCGTGCAGCGAAACCAAAGTGGCCTTGCCCGCCGCCGCGTCTTTTCCCGCCGCTTTGCCCAAAGTCATGGCGTCCGATGTGTGGTCCAACAAATCATCGGCCAGCTGAAAGGCGAGGCCGATGGCGCTGCCGAATTCGGCGAGGCGCAGGCGGTCTCGCGTCGATGCGCCTGCAATCATTGGTCCCGCCTCGCAGGCGAAGCGCAGCAGCGCGCCGGTCTTCATGGCTTGAAGGCGGATGATGCCCTCTTCGTCCGGCTGGTCGAACCCGGCCTGTAGATCCAATGCCTGCCCGCCCGCCATGCCGCCCAAGCCGGAGGCGCGGGAGAGGGCCAGGATGAGCTCCAGCTTAGCCTCGCCGGAAAGCTCAGTCGCCGGGTCGGCAAGAATGTCAAAGGCGAAAGTCAGCAGGCTGTCGCCTGCCAGAATCGCCGCCGCTTCGTCGAACGCTTTGTGCACGGTCGGCTGGCCGCGGCGCAAATCGTCATTGTCCATGGCCGGAAGGTCGTCATGGATCAGCGAATAGCAGTGCACGCATTCCAGCGCCGCCGCGACGCGCAGGGCCGCTTCGGCGTTGCCGTCAAAGAGGGCGGCGCTTTCCATCACCAGAAACGGCCGCAGCCGCTTGCCGCCATTGAGGACACCGTGGCGGATCGCCTGCAACAGGCGGGGCGGGCGGATCAGCTCGCCTTCCTGCGGGTGGTCAGACAGCAGCGCTGAAAGCAGGCTTTCTACGGCGGATGCGCGGACGGTCAGGAGGGAGGGGAAATCGGCTGGTTCTGGCATATCCGTCATTTCTTCACCGGCTCCAAAGCATTGCGCAAGCGGCATTGGGCCGGTATGGCTCATGGATTATCATTTCCGGGTTTACAGATGGCGGCGGGCGCAAGCAAACCTTTCTCCCGGTTCGGCGGCCTGTTTGGGCAAAGCCGCATCGGACGGCTGGTCAGGGGACTGGTGAAGATCGGCGTGATACTGGCGCTGATCCCGGTGGCGTTGACGCTTCTCTATATTCCCTCCGTCGTGCACCCGGTTTCAACGCTGATGCTGAAAGACCTTGTGACCCTCAAGGGCTATGAGCGGCAATGGGTGTCCATCGACAATATTGCCCCGGCGCTAGTCCACTCGGTCATGATGTCTGAGGACGGGCAGTTCTGCGCGCATCAGGGCGTCGACTGGTCAGCGATCAATAAGGTGATTGACGACGCGATGGAGGGTGAGGGCTCGCGCGGCGCCTCGACCATTCCGATGCAGACTGTGAAAAACCTCTATCTGTGGAACAGCCGGTCCTATGTGCGCAAAGTGCTGGAGCTGCCCTATGCGCTGATGATCGACATTTTCTGGACCAAAAGGCGGCTGATGGAAATATATCTCAACATCGCCGAATGGGGTCCGGGCATCTATGGCGTCGAGGCGGCGGCGCGCAGGCATTTCGGCGTTTCGGCGAAAGACCTGTCGCAGCGGCAGGCGGCGCTGCTCGCCGTGTCGCTGCCAAATCCTATCCTGCGCAAGCCGTCCAAGCCGTCGAAGGGCCTGAACCGGCTGGCGCGGCTGAATGAACGGCGGGCGATGCAGGCGGGCGGTTATGTCGAATGCGTCACCGGACGCACTTGAAAAAGTGCGCAGACGGGCTGGTCAAACGGCCAATGCCTGTGTATAGACCCGCATCTTTCCGGAATAATGACGGCGCGGCGGTCCAACTGCAAGCCTGTCTGTTGAACCAAGCGAGTTACGAAAATGGCTGTTCCCAAACGAAAAACTTCGCCGTCCAAGCGCGGCATGCGCCGCTCGCACGATGCGCTGAAGGCCCCGACCTATGTCGAGGACAAGAATTCCGGCGAACTGCGCCGCCCGCACCACATTGACCTGAAAACCGGCATGTACCGCGGCCGCCAGGTGCTCGCCGCCACGGCGTAAGCATTTTTCCCAATTGGGCAATGAGGGCTGGCTTTCGCCGACCCTTTTGCTTTGGCCTTGACGCTGCCGCGTTTTCCGGTTCATTCAGCGCCTGCGCCAAACAAGGAAAAGAAGCCAATGCTCAGCCTCATCCCGCTCATGCTCATTCCGTTCGTGTTGTATAATCTCATCGCGTTCGGCTTCGTCGGGGCGAGCGGCGCAACGCCGTTCGATGCGGACATTTTCTCGATAAACATGATGTCAGGCGGGGTGTTTTCTCTGACGCTCGGCGATCTTTTGATACTGATTTCGCTGATTTTTCTTTTCTTTGAAATCATCAAGTCATCGCGCACGTCCAATGCGTCCGTGATCGACCATCTCCTGTCGACACTGGTGTTCGTGGCGTTTCTGGTGGAGTTTCTCTTGGTCAAATCCGCCGCGACGCCGGTGTTTTTCATCCTGATGACCATGGCGTTCATCGATGTGCTGGCGGGGTTCTCGGTGACGATCCGCTCGGCGGGGCGGGATGTGAACTTTAACTGAGCCGGGCTACTTCTTCCCCAGCGTCTCAATCTTGCGCTGCATGGCGGCGATCTGCTCCTTCAGCTCTGACAGACCGTCCGCCTCGGCGGGCGCTTCAACGGCTTCTTCCGCCTTGTTTGCAAACGGCGCAAAGACGCGCAGGGCGTTTTGGAAAATCTCGGTGTTGCGGCGCACGGTTTCTTCCATCGCTTTCATCGGCGCGTCGAGGCCCATCATGCCGATCGGCGATTTGCCGATCGCCGACGTCAGCTGTTCGCGGATGCGGTCCTGTTCGACGGAGAAGGCTTTGAGCGACTGTTCGAGGAAGGTCGGCACCACCATCTGCATCTGGTCGCCGTAGAAGGCGATGAGCTGGCGCAGAAACGGGATCGGCAGCATGGTCTGGCCGTCCTTGTTCTCAAGCTCGAAAATGATCTGCGTCAGCACCGAATGGGTGATGTCATCGCCTGATTTGGCGTCCTGGACGGTGAACTCCTCGCCCTTTTTCACCATTTCGGCCAAATCCTCCAGCGTCACATAGGTGCTGGTGCCGGTGTTGTAGAGCCGCCGGTTGGCGTATTTCTTGATGACGATGTCTTTCTTCGCCGCTGCCATATCCTGCCTCCCGACGGCCAAGCGCGCCTTCGCAGCCGCACACTAACCGCAAATGCGAAGGCGCGCCAAGTAAATTGTGCAGCGCGAAACAAACAGCCGTGAACGTCATTAATGGCAGCCATGCGCATTTCAGGTTTGACTTGACGGGATTGGGGTGAAAAAACAGATCTAACATTTCAATTTAATCAAAGCTGAGGAACAATTCATGAGCCAAGCCGCTTCAATCGTCATTGCCAGCGCCGCGCGCACGCCCGTCGGCTCGTTCAACGGCGCGCTGTCCAGCGTGGTCGCCCACGATCTCGGCTCCATCGCCATCAAAGAGGCGCTGACGCGCGCCGGCGTTGATGCCGCCGAAGTCGATGAAGTCATCATGGGGCAGATCCTCACCGCAGGTCAGGGCCAGAACCCGGCGCGGCAGGCGGCGATGAACGCGGGCATTCCGAAAGAAGCCACCGCCTGGGGCCTCAACCAGCTCTGCGGCTCCGGACTTCGCGCCGTCGCCATCGGCATGCAGCAGATCGGCATGGGCGACGCCAAGATCATTGTCGCAGGCGGGCAGGAGAGCATGTCGCTCGCGCCGCATGTGGCTCACTTACGCAACGGCCAGAAAATGGGTGATCTTTCCTTCGTCGACTCGATGATAAAGGACGGTCTCACCGACGCTTTCTTCGGCTATCATATGGGCAAGACCGCCGAAAACGTCGCCCGCCAATGGCAGCTGACCCGCGAGGATCAGGACACATTCGCGCTGGCTTCACAGAACAAGGCGGAAGCCGCGCAGAAGGCGGGCAAGTTCAAGGACGAGATCGTCGCTGTCACGGTCAAGGGCCGCAAGGGCGACGTGATCGTGTCCGACGACGAATATATCCGCCACGGCGCGACGATGGAGAGCATGACCAAGCTGCGACCCGCCTTCGACAAAGAGGGTTCGGTGACGGCCGGCAACGCTTCCGGCATCAATGACGGCGCGGCCGTCGCTGTGTTGATGAGCGAGGCCGAGGCATCGCGGCGCGGCGTCAAGCCTTTGGCACGCATCGTGTCGTGGGCGACGGCGGGCGTTGATCCGGCGATCATGGGCACCGGACCCATTCCATCCTCGCGCCGCGCCTTGGAAAAGGCCGGTTGGAGTGTCGGCGATCTTGATCTGGTCGAAGCCAATGAGGCCTTCGCGGCGCAGGCCTGCGCCGTCAACAAGGACATGGGCTGGGACCCGGACATCGTCAATGTCAATGGCGGCGCCATCGCCATCGGCCACCCGGTCGGCGCATCCGGCGCGCGCATCCTCAACACGCTGCTGTTCGAGCTGAAGCGGCGCGGCGGCGGCAAGGGCCTCGCAACGCTGTGCATCGGCGGCGGCATGGGCGTGGCGCTGTGTGTTGAGGTTTATTGAAATCCGCCTGCATTCGCCGGCTAAGCAACTAATTTGTCTTGGGAGGGACATTCCATGAGCAGAACAGCACTCGTCACCGGCGGCTCGCGCGGCATTGGGGCGGCGATATCCACCGCTTTGAAAGCGGCGGGGTACAAAGTTGCGGCGACTTACGCCGGCAATGATGAGGCGGCGGCAAAGTTCACCGCCGAGACCGGCATCAAGACCTATAAATGGGACGTCGGAAGCTACGAGTCCTGCGCGTCGGGCATCAAGCAGGTCGAGGCCGATCTTGGGCCGGTTGAAATTCTGGTCAACAATGCCGGTATCACCAAAGACGCGATGTTCCACAAGATGACGCCGGACCAGTGGAACGCCGTCATCAACACCAATCTCACTGGCCTGTTCAACATGACGCACCCGGTCTGGGGCGGCATGCGGGACCGCAAGTTCGGCCGCGTCATCTCCATCTCGTCGATCAACGGCCAGAAGGGCCAGGCCGGCCAAGCCAACTATTCCGCCGCCAAGGCCGGCGACATCGGCTTCTCCCGCGCTCTGGCGCAGGAAGGCGCACGGGCCGGGATCACCGTCAACGTCATCTGCCCCGGCTATATCGGCACGGAAATGGTTATGGCGATTGACGAGAAAGTGCTTGCCGAGCGCATCATTCCGCAAATCCCCGTCGGCCGCCTCGGCACGCCGGCGGAGATTGCGCGCTGCGTCGTGTTCCTAGCCTCGGACGATGCCGGGTTTATCACCGGCTCGACGATTTCGGCGAATGGCGGGCAGTATTTCACGTGATCCGGCACACGGTCATGTTCCGCCTGAGGTACGCCGCAGGCTCGCCTGCGGAGGCGAAGTTTCTCAAGGACGCGATGGTCCTCGCGGACATTCCGGGCGTGGAGAAGTTCGAGCAATTGCGGCAGGTCAGCCGCAAGAACGGCCATGATTTCGGCTTCTCCATGGAGTTCGCGTCGCAGGCCGAATATGCCGCCTATAACGGGCATCCGGTTCACGTCGCTTTTGTGCGCGACCGCTGGGTGCCGGAGGTGGCGAAGTTTCTTGAGGCGGATTATACGCCGCTGGGATAGACGGCTAAGAGTCGAAAGGGTCCTTTAGTTCAAAGCCCTTCCATTCCTTGATTTCCTCGCCTGGACGGAACCCGATTCCCGCAAACAGGTTTGCGATGTCGGTGCCAAGGCCGTAACCCTTGTCTTCATCCGAAAGTTTCACGGGGTGAGGGTGTGCTGGCTGTTTCTGTCTTGCTTTTGGTGGTTTTGCTTTCATGAGTGCGGCCTCACGACTTGGCGGTCTGTATAAGAACTGCCTTCGGAGTTCCAGAAAATGCGCTCAGCCCTGCCAACAAGATTTTCAAACGGCACAAACCCCAACTTTAGGCGGCTGTCCATGGAATTGTCACGGTTGTCTCCCAGCACGAAGTAGCTCCCCCCGGGCACCAGAAACTCTTCCGTGTTGTCCAACATGCTGCCAGCCTCCAAATCCGTAGTGTCATAGGAAACGCCATTTGGCAGCGTCTCGCGGATGACTTTTGCTCCTTCCACGCCAAATTCGGAGCTCGCCTCAACGTTCTCTTGTTGCTTCGCCGCCTGCCCATCAATCAAAACCGCGCCATTCTTCATCTGAACCTTCTCACCCGGAAGACCGACAATTCGCTTAACAAAGTCGGCGCTCTCCCCACGAAACACGACCACGACGCCCCTTTCCGGAAATTTCGAAAACTTACGGCCTTCAAAGTCAATTGCGGAGTATGGAAAACTGTATTTTGAGTAGCCGTAAGCCGATTTGCTGACGAAAAAGTAGTCGCCGACAACAAGCGTCGGGGCCATCGAGTCGGAGGGTGAAGAAAACGGCTGCATCAAAAAGGAGCGGATTGCCAGCGCGATGACGGAGGGAATCAGAAAGCCAAGCAAAAGGGCAAAATACCAGTGGGAATGCCAACTCTTTGGACGCGAGGACTTTCGGAAAATCAAGACAATTGCCGCAGAGAGGATGGCC
>JANMMM010000330.1:0-9362 GCA_031373225.1 Phyllobacteriaceae bacterium
GGCAAAAGCGCATGTCCTTGTGACCGGCGGCCAGCAGAAGCGAGCCCATGGAAGCCGCCTGTCCGAAGCACAAAGTAGAAACCGCCGGACGGATGAACTGCATCGTGTCGTAGATCGCCATGCCGGACGTCACCACGCCGCCTGGCGAATTGATGTAAAGATTGATCTCTTTCTTCGGATTCTCAGCTTCTAGGAACAGAAGCTGCGCGCAGACCAGCGTCGCCATCCCATCTTCGATCGGTCCGGTGATGAAAATGATCCGCTCCTTGAGGAGCCGCGAAAAAATATCATAGGCGCGCTCTCCCCGGTTGGTCTGTTCGACCACCATGGGCACGAGGTTCATTGCTGTCTGGATCGGGTCGCGCATTGCAGTTCTCCCATCTTCCGATCAGCAAGATGCTTGCCGACTCATTTGGCTGTTGATGGGAGGTAGATAGGATGCGCCGCACCCCGTCTGCAAGATGCGGCGTTGCGCCATGCTTAAGGAGCGGTGGAGGACGGATTCAGCGGGGACGGACGATGGTCTGTCCGTTAGCGGCAAACAGGTGGAGGCGGCTGAGTTCCAGCGCGAGGCCAACCTTCTGGCCTGCGGTGATGGCCGCCACATTGCCGATGGCGCGCACGGTGATGATGCTGTCCGGAGCCACCGACACATAGGCGAACGTGTCAGAGCCGAGGCGCTCGACCACTTCAACTGTGCCGCTCAGCTGTCCACCGCCATCTTTGACCAGCGAAATGTCTTCGGGGCGGAAGCCAATTTTAGACAGCCCCACCGGTGCCGTCCCCGCCAAGGCGAACCGGCTGCCATTCTCGAAAGCGACGGACTTGCCGTCAACATGCGCCGAAAGAACATTCATTTTGGGAGAGCCGATAAACTGCGCGACGAAAAGATTGGCGGGATGCTCATACAATTCCATCGGAGAGCCGACCTGCTGGATATCGCCTTTGTCAAGCACGACAATCTTGTCGGCGAGAGTCATGGCCTCGACCTGGTCGTGGGTGACATAGATCATTGTGGCGGCGAGCCGCTGATGCAGCTTGGCTATTTCGATGCGCATCTCGACGCGCAGCGCCGCGTCAAGATTGGACAGCGGCTCGTCGAACAGAAAGGCGACCGGCTCGCGCACAATCGCCCGCCCGATGGCGACGCGCTGGCGCTGGCCGCCGGACAGCGCCCGGGGCTTGCGGTCCATATAGTCCTCGAGCTTCAGAATGCCGGCAACGCGGTCAACGCGCGCTTTGATCTCGGCCTTGGGCAGCCGCGCCACTTCAAGACCGAAGCTCATGTTCTGCCGCACGGTTTTGGTCGGGTAGAGCGCATAGGATTGAAAGACCATGGAAAGCTGCCGCTCGGCCGGACCAAGGTCGGTTACGTCTGCGCCATCGATCAGAATCTGCCCGCCGGTCACTTCCTCGAGCCCCGCCACCAAGCGCAGCAGGGTGGACTTGCCGCTGCCGGACGGGCCGACGAAAATCACCAGTTCGCCCTCGCCAATCGTCAGGTTCACATTGCCGATGACGCCCACCGCGCCAAAGTTCTTCTTGATATTTTTGAGCGTAATGACCGCCAACTCAGCCTCCTGCCGAAATATGTGAAAATGCGGTCATGCCTTGACGCCACCCGCGCCAAGGCCGCCCTGCCAGAAGCGCTGCATGATGAGAAACGCAATGATGACGGGCAGGATCGAGACAAGCGAGCCCGCCATAACGACCGTATAAAGCAGCACGCCGCCTGTGCCGCCGACGGCGGTGGCATACCAATTGGCCAGGCCTACGGTCACAGGAAAATTCTCCGGCGAATTCAGCACCACCAAGGGCAGGAAATAATTGTTCCAGTTGGCGACAAAGGCGAGGATGAACACTGTTGTGAAGCCCGGCATCAGCATGCGGAACGCCAGCTTTGAAAAAATGTGGAACTCGCCCGCGCCGTCAACGCGGCCTGCGTCGATGATTTCGTTGGAAATGGCGTCGTCCACATAGGCCCGCATCAGGAAGACGCCCGTGGGGAAGACCAGCGAGGGCAGGATGACCGCCCAAGCCGTGTTCAAAAGCCCCACTTCCGAGAGCAGCAGGAAGATCGGTATCACCAGAGCGGTCTGCGGGATCATGACCGCGCCGAGCACCAGCGCGTAGAAGAACTTCTTGCCGGCGAAATCGTATTTGGCGAAGGCATAGCCGGCGAGTGTTGCAAACACTGTGGAGCCGACCGCCGAGACCGTGGCATAGACAAAGGTGTTCCGCAGCCATTTCAGGAAAATTCCGTCATATAGCGTGAAAAGATCGCGCAGGTTCTGCCAGAGATGGAAGTCGTTTGAAAACCAGAGGCCGAACGTGTTGAAAAGGTCTGGATTGGTCTTGGTCGAGGCGGTGATGACGTAGAAAATCGGTATGAATGTGTAGATGAAATAGAGGCCAAGCACGGCGGTAAGCAGAAGCCGGTTGCAGCGGAATTTCGCCGATTTCTGCGATTTTCCGGCGATGCTCACTTGTCGTCCCCCCGGTTGACGGCCAGCATGAAGACGTAAGACACGACGGCGACAACGCCGCCGAGAACGAACGAAATGGCGGCGGAATAGTTGATCTGCTGCGCGGTGAAGGCGAGCGTGTAGGCATAGATGTTCGGCGTATAGGACGTATTGATGACGTTGCGCGCCAGATTGATCATCAGGTATGGCTCGGCAAACAGCTGCAGGGTTCCGATAATGGAAAAGATGATTGTGACGATGATGGTCGGAACGATCATCGGAAGCTTGATTTTCGCCGCATAGGCAAAGGCGCTGGCGCCGTCCATCATCGAGGCCTCCTCAAGGTCCTGCGGGATGGACTGGAGCGCCGCGACATAGATGATCATGTTGTAGCCCATATATTCCCACACCGCGATGTTGGCGATCGAGGGAAGGATGGCCCCGGCGGAGAAAAATTCGGGTCTTGGCAGCGAAAGCGCATCGGCTACTTGCGTCAGCGGTCCATAGGCCGGACCGTAGAGATAGCCCCACATCAGCGTCGCAATCACCGCCGGCACGGCATAGGGGATGAAAAAACTGACGCGGAAAAAGCTTTTTGCGTAGACGATCCCCGAGTCGAGGATCAGCGCAAACAGAAGCGCCAGGCCCAGCATGATGGGTATCTGCATCAGCCCGAACTTAAACAGGGTCAGCACGCCGTCCCAGAATTTCGGATCGGTGAAGGCTTTGACATAGTTTTCCCCGCCGACAAAACGCGTGCCGCCGACCAGCGTCTTTTTGTAGACGCTGAGATCAAAGGCGTAGAGGAGCGGAACGATCAGAAAGGCGAAAAAAAACAGGAGGAAGGGCAGAAGGAAAATATAGGGCGCAATCTTCTTGCTGATGATGACGCGGCTCTTCGGCCGCCGCTTTGTGACAGTCCCGCTCATCGTCACCCTCCGTTCCACATGCCGCCTGCCGAGCGCGGCGGACAATACGGGCGCTCCGGTCATGTGCCGGAGCGCCCTGTTTCACGGTCAGGTGACGGTATAGCCCTGGTCGGCGGCATAAGCCGTGACGGTCGCCTGCACCCGGTCGAACGCTTCGGCCAAAGTGCCCTTGCCGCCAACCGCCGCGTTCAGCTCGTCTTGCAGCAGCGTGTTCACATAGTCCTGGAACGGCGCGAACTCATAGGATGGATCGACCTCGTTGGCGGCTTTGGCGAAGACTTCGTTGACGGCTTGGCCGCCATAGAAATCATACTTAATGCCCATCAGGCCAGCGTCCGCCGCAAGGTCTTTGAGGACCGGGAAGAAGAACTGCTTCTCATTCCAATACCGTCCTGATGCCGGATCGCCGCCCATAAACATGGCGAACTCTGTCGCTTCCTTCGGATGCGGCGACGTTGTGAAGGCGGCGAAGGTCGAGCCGCCCCAGTTGGAGCTGATATTCTCGCCCTTGTTCCACTGCGGAATGCCGGCAGCGCGCCATTTTCCGACGCTGTTCTTCATCGACCCTGACATGACGGCAGGACCCCATGCAGCGGTGAGCCAGCTGGCATTGGTGCCGTCGTCAAAGGCGGCGAACCATTCCGCTGTCCACATCGGCATCGTGTTGACGGCCTTCGCATCGAGCAGGCCCTGCCAGTAATTGGCCCATTTCTTGGCGATCTCGTCGTTGAGCGCGATCTTGATATTGGTGCCGTCAACCTTGAACGGCCGCGCGCCGGCCTGCCAGAGCACTGCGCCGATCCAGCCCGGATCAATGCCGAAATTAGTGAGGAACTTGCCGGGATTAGCAGCCGAGTATTTCTTCGAGGCCTCGGCAAATTCGTCCCAGGTCTCAGGCACGGCGATCTTGTTCGCTTCATAGATGTCGGCGCGATACAACAGACCCATCGGGCCGGAATCCCAAGGAATGCCATAGACCTTGTCGCCATCGCTGACTGACTTCCATGTCCAGTCGATAAACTTGTCCTTGACCGAGTTCGCGCCATGCGCGCCCATATCGGCAAGAACGTTGAGCGCCTTGAAGCTCGAAATAGAATTAAACTCCATCTGCGCGACATCCGGCAGACCAGTGCCCGCGGTGATGGCGTTGCGCAGCTTCACATAGTGCGGGCCGCCCTGGCCGACATTTTCGACCTTGACCTTCACATTGGGGAATTTCTTTTCAAATTCCTTGGCCATCAGGTCCGAGCCGGGCGCCCAGGCCCAGAACGTCAAGTTGACAGCGTCCTGACCGAAGGCGTGGAGCCCGCCGAGAAGCGGCATGGCAGCGCCTGCGGCTGCAGTTTTCAAAAATTGCCGCCGCCCGAGGCCAAAGGTCATCGGCGGCAATTCAAACTTTTTGTCCATCGGGCAGTCCTCCCAGACTTGTTCATTTGCGGCGCATCCCCTCGTCACCCTAACTCAGGTCACGTGAGAGCCGCGCCAACTTAAGCACAAGCAAATGCGGGAGTAAATCGCGTTGGAGCGCGAGTTATGAGTGAGCGGCAAATGAAGTGTCGCAGGCGCGGGTCGAGCCGTAAGTCAACCACAACAGGGGCAACGCTTAGTCGGCGGACAGGCCTTGCAGCCGCGCCAAGTCCTGCTGCATCTGTTGAAGAACGTGCTCCTGCGCATCCAAATTTTTGAGCCGGGAGACGAGCTGCGCGATCGACGCCGCAGTTTCGACTTTAGCACCTGTTGACGTGACGCCTTCGGCAATCGTGTCAAGCGGGAGGTCCGCCGCGTCAGCCGAGTTTTCATAGCGGGCGCGCAGGCCGGTTCTTTCGCGGCGCACTTCGGAGATCACATCCTCGAGCACCTTGTCGAGCCGCTCAATGCGCAGATCGTCATTCTTGCGGTCGCGCTCAGCGCTTCTCACTTTGAATTCAGCCTTCAACTTCATTCTCCCGAATTGCCTTGCCGCAGCGGATCGCTGGGGCTGCCTAATTTCATGCGCGCTTCCGGCCCGCTTGTCGGGCCGGCTCAATTCAAGTAAGCGTGACGTTCGAAAGTTAATTGGACGTTGCTGACCCGGACAATCGGGCATTTGTCGCTGCTTATGGTTTATTGTCAGGCGATCAGCTAACCTTGCTGGATGAGTTTGCCACCTGACTACCTCAATTTTGACCTAGAAAAACGCCGCCTGCGCCTCGATCCGCACGAGCTGCGGTTTTATCAGAACCCATACCAAGCCTATGCATGGCTGCATGAAACCTCCCAAGCATTCTTTTGGGAGGAGTTCGGCTTCTGGTGCTTCGCTGGCTTCGATGATGTGTCCAAACTCCTGCGGGACCGGCGGTTTGGGCGGGAAAATCCGGACGGGCCACCCTCGGCCCAGCCTGCTGGTTCGCCGCGCTTTCATTTCAGGCACTTTGACGCTCTGGAGGAGCATTCGCTGCTTGAGCGCGAGCCGCCAATTCACACGCGGCTCAGAACGCTGGTCAACCGGGCATTTGTATCCCGGCAGGTAGATCGGCTGAAACCTCGGCTGGAATCGCTCTCCAATGAGCTGATTGACGCATTCGAGGACAAGGGTGAGTGTGACCTTATACCCGCCTACGCCAGGCCCTTGCCCGTCACCATCATCGCCAGCATGCTGGGCATCGACGAGGCGATGGGGCCGCAGCTGCTGGACTGGTCTCATGCGATGGTCGCCATGTACATGCTTGGCCGGACACGGGGGATTGAGGACCGGGCTGATCTTGCCTCGAAAGAATTCGCCGCCTTCATCCGGAGCGAATTGAAGACGCGGCGCGGCGGGACGGGCGATGATCTCATCAGCCTACTCGCGGCCGCCGAGGCGGACGGGAAAAAATTGACGGAGGATGAGCTGGTTTCCACCGCCGTCCTGCTTCTGAACGCAGGCCATGAGGCGACGGTGCATCAGGCGGGCAATGCGGTCAAGATGTTGCTCGAAAGGTATGAGACCCCCGCCCAATTGTTCGGTTCGGATGAGGCGGCGGCGGCGATTGTCGAGGAGGCGCTGCGGTTTGACGCGCCGCTGCACATGTTCACCCGCTATGCCAATCGGGACATGGAGCTTGGCGGCGGGGTTAATCTCAAGAAAGGTGAGAAAATTGGACTTCTGCTCGGCGCGGCCAACCGCGACCCTAAGGCGTTCGAACGGCCGGATGAGTTCGATCCGGCGCGCCAGGACCAGAAGAATGTCAGCTTCGGCGCAGGCGTCCATTTCTGCATCGGCGCGCCGCTGGCGCGGCTGGAGCTGCAAGTGGCGCTTCGAGTGCTTTTCGAACGGCTTCCGAAGCTGCGGCTCGACGGGACACCGCGCTATCGCGACTCTTATCATTTCCACGGTTTGGAAGCGCTCGATGTGACATTTTGATCTCGAGAGCAGTCAGGCGCTGAGAGCGCTGAACATCAGCACTCCCGCCGCCAGCGACGCAAGGCAGCGCACATGGTTCCACTTGGTCCAAGTCTTCAGATAGTCCGGCCAAAGCGCCGCGCCGTCATAGCCTGCCGCTGCCAGCGCATCATTCAAAGGCACATTGAAAATCATCGTCACGCCGATCGAGCCAATCAGGTAGATGAGCGCGCCGGCGATTATTTTGATGGCGGCGGGATCCGGCAGGGATGAGAAGTTTGTCACCGTCAGGGCGAAGGCGGCGATGCCGGTTCCAAGGAAAGCAGCCATGAAGAGCGGGTTGATCACGGTGATATTGATTGAGTTCATCGCGGCGGCGCCCTGATTTGCCGGCAGCCTGCCAAGGCCGGTCATGATGAAACTGGAGAACGCGAAAAACACGCCTGCGATCAAGAGCGCCCCAAGCGCGCAGGACCAAAGCAGCAATGACTGGTATTTTTCCATCTCCCGGCTCCCAGCTTTAATCGATCCGAAGTAGCACGAGCGAGCGGTTGCCATAAGGACGCACAATTTTTATACTGGCAAAATTGTTTACTCCGATGGATTTCAACCAATGAAATCAGAGCCTTGGTGTCCTGTTGCTTCGACGATCAATGTCATCGGCGGCAAGTGGAAGCCTATGATCCTTCTGCAGCTGAAAGATGGGCCGCGCCGTTTCAACCACTTGCGGCGGCTGTTGCCGCACATCACCCAGCGCATGCTTACGCTGCAATTGCGGGCGCTGGAGCGGGACGGGATCGTCCTGCGCACCGTTTTCAACACCAACCCGCCCAGCGTCGAATATGCGTTCACGGCGCACGGTCTCAGCCTTGGCCCTATCCTTGGCGCCATGGAGCGTTGGGGCGAAGGCGGCCGTCCGCCTACAGCCTGATCACATATTCTTTGCGAGTCGTTTCAATGACTTCCCAGGTTCCTTTGAAGCCGGGACGCAGGATGAAACTGTCTCCCGCGCCTACCCTTTTCTCTTCCCCGCCATCCTCGGCAATCACCGAGATGCCGGACAGGATGTGGCAGAACTCCCATTCTTCGCATGAAATAAGCCACTTGCCTGGCGTTGACTGCCAGATTCCGGCGTAGAGCCCATCGCGGTCTTCCACGTTCCAGGCGGTGTGAACCGGGTCGCCATGAACGATTTTCTCCGCTGCAGGGCATGAAATCTCGGACGGCGCATTTTCGCACATCACATGCAAGAAGTTCGGTGCTTTCAAGTGATTTGGCCTTTTCTGTTTCATTTCAAGACAACGCTGTGGTTTTCCGCCGCAGCTTAACGCGATCGAAACTTGTCTTCTATACCGCTTGTCCGGCTAGAATTGCGTGGGTGCGGGCAGATGTTCAGGCGTAACAGTGATGGAATTGCAGTGTCGGCGTCCGTTCGCATGAACGATGGGGCCATCCTGATCGGCACAATCAACTGCGGCGCGAGCGGCAGGCTGGAAAACCTCTTGTCTGGCGACTCTTCTTTCATCGAATTTGTCTCCAAAGACGGCCAGCAGCGTTTCGTCGCGCGCCATCAGGTCGCCTCCATAGAACCGCTTGCTGTCATCAGCGAGCCCTATCTTCCCGACCTTTCCGAGCAGGCCGATCCATTTGAGCTTCTCGGCGTCAAGCACGGCGACACCGTCGAAATGGCGCTTTCCATGTTTCAGCGCAAGCTGCACGCCTATCATCCCGAGCGCTGGTCCGGCGACGACGTCCCGTTTGAATTCGCCCGCTATGCGGCGGAGAAAACCCGGCAGCTGAACATGGCGTTCACGGCTGTCAGGGCCTCGCTGCAATCGGAAGAAAAGGAACGCGCCGAAACGCGCCGGCCCAAGCCTTATTTCGGTGTGGCCCGCGCCAGCTGACGGTGCTCAGCCGAGTTTTGCCAGGCCCTGCTCCAAATCCGCGATAATATCGTCGGCATTTTCAATGCCGACTGACAGGCGCACCACGTCAGGTCCCGCGCCCGCCGATAGCCTCTGTGCGTCCGTCAGCTGCTTATGGGTGGTCGAGGCAGGGTGGATCACAAGCGAGCGCGTGTCGCCGATGTTAGCGAGATGCGAGAAGAGCTCCAGGCCCTGCACCAGCTTGACGCCGGCCTCGTAGCCGCCCTTGACGCCAAAGGTGAAGACCGAACCGGCGCCCTTGGGCGAATATTTCTTCAAGAGCCCGTTTGTCGCATCGCTTTTGAGACCTGCATGATGAACCCAGGTCACTTTCGGGTGCTTCTCCAGCCATTCCGCGACTTTCTGCGCATTGTCCGAATGCCGCTGCATTCGGAGCGGCAATGTTTCAATGCCAGTGAGGATGAGGAACGCGTTGAACGGCGCGATGGCCGGGCCAAGGTCGCGCAGGCCAAGCACGCGGCAGGCGATGGCAAAGGCGATGCCGCCGAAGGTCTCGTGCATTTTCATGCCGTGGTAAGAACTGTTGGGCTCGGACAGCATCGGGTAATTGCCGGACTTTGACCAGTCGAACGTGCCGCCGTCGACAATAATGCCGCCCATCGAATTGCCATGGCCGCCAAGGAACTTGGTCAAGGAATGGATGATGATGTCGGCGCCATGC
>JANMMM010000345.1:0-6608 GCA_031373225.1 Phyllobacteriaceae bacterium
CTTCCTATCTGAGATCTTAAATTGAGTTCGGCCTGAAACGAGGTTCCTCGTTAGGGGCAACGCAATCTAAAATCTGAGATCGGAAATCTCAGAACCAATCGCTGATGGACTCCTATTCAAGCCATCAGTGTTTGCCCTTCGCTATACGAAGAGCGAGGAAACGCTGGTTTCCTCGTGGATCGACTTGATCGCTTTCGCCAGAAGCGGCGCGATACTAAGTTCTTTTATTTTTTTCAACTCGCACGCGTGATCGCGTAGCGGAATCGTATTCGTAATTATTATCTGCTCGATTTCAGATTCATCGAGCAGCTTTACTGCCTGCCCCGATAACACCGCGTGTGTGAAACACGCATGAATTCTTTCAGCTCCAGCATTCTTCAACGCTTTTGCCACTTTAGTCAACGAGCCACCAGTGTCGCACATGTCATCGACAATCAAACAGCTGCGTCCGCGCACATCGCCGACAACGTTCATCACTTCCGCCACGTTCGCCTTTTCGCGGCGCTTATCGCAAAGCGCCAGTTCGGCATCCAATCGCTTGGCATATGCGCGGGCGCGTTCCGCACCGCCGGTGTCGGGGGCAACTACCGTCAGGTTTGGCAGCGGATTCTCCTGATAGTAACCAATCATAACCGGAGCCGCGTAAAGGTGGTCAACCGGAATATCAAAGAACCCCTGAATCTGGGCCGCGTGCAGGTCAATCGTCAAAAGCCGATCGGCGCCGGCGACCGTAATCAGATTTGCCACCAGCCGCGCTGAGATCGGCACGCGCGGGCGATCTTTCTTATCCGAACGGCCGTAACCGTAGTAAGGAATGACTGCCGTGATTCGCTCGGCCGACGATCGGCGAAACGCGTCGAGCATTATCAGCAGCTCCATCAAATGCTCGTCAGTAGGGGGACAAGTGGGTTGAACGATGAATACATCGCCGCCGCGCACGTTCTCGTCGATCTGGAAATTAAATTCCCCATCCGAGAATCGTTCCGCGAAGGCCCGTCCCATGTCGCAACCCAGATGACGGGCAATCTCTTCCGCCAGTTTCGGATTAGCGTTACCCGAAAAGACCTTAATGCCGCCAGTTGTACCCATAGTCAAAACCGACCGGGGACGGACGACCGGAGACGGCGGCTAGGTTCATACCTCGGTCGCCGGTCGGCGGTCATCGGTCGCTTCCCAAGATGGCTGGGGCGGGAGGATTCGAACCTACGAATGCCGGTTCCAAAGACCGGTGCCTTACCACTTGGCTACGCCCCAATATCAGATCCAGAGTTGAAAGAGCGTAAGAACGGAATATCCCACGAACCTAACGCGCGCAGGTATTCATTCCGCGACACTGTAACACAAGGAAAGATGCGCCAGCCCGCTTCCAGTTTGACCGCGCTCATGGCTCAGTCCACATAAAGCCGCCAGTTATGCTCTTCCTTGAAGCCCAGCACCTCGCGGATTTTGCGGTTGGAGAACAGCGCCTCAAACTCCCCGATCTCCCTTGTGAAGGGCACATTCGGAAAGAAACGCCTCGCCAGATCCTTGGTTGGAACATTGGCTGTCGCATTGTCATTGCCGGCGTTGAAAACCTGATAGCCGAGTCCGCTTTTCTCAATGCACAGATGCACGATCTGCCCCAGGTCGCGCGCGTCGATATAGCACCAGGCGTTGCGCCGCCGCGTTTCGGGATGGGCGAAGAATTCCGGGAATTTCTCATATTCATGCGGCTCGATCACATTGCCGATGCGAAGCGCATAGACGTCAATGCCGAAGCGCTCGGCGAAGGTCCGCGCGGTCTTCTCATTGACCACTTTCGACAGGCCGTAACTGTCCATCGGATCGACATCGTAATCCTCCTCCAGCGGAAACTGGTGGAAATCGCGCAGCCCCTCGGCGAAGCACACGCCGTACGTCGTCTCGCTTGAGGCGACGATGACCTTTTTGATCCCAAGCTTTGCGGCCGCCTCGATCACATTATACGTGCCCATGACATTGACGCGGAAGGTTTCATTGTCGGGTTTCTGCATGATGCGCGGCACGGCGGCAAAATGCACAACGGCGTCGAATTTCTTCGGCCCGCCGGGAATGTCCAAATCGGGGAAATCCGTGTGCATCGACAAGGCGTTGAACACCTGGCCGGAATCCGCGATGTCCACCGACAAATTGTGAATGCCCGCCCTGTCCAGCGGCACGAGGTCGAGATTCAGCACCTCATAGCCCTTGTTCACCAGCCAAGGCAGAACATGCCGCCCCGCCTTGCCCGAGCCGCCGGTGAATGCAATGCGCCTGGCCATGTTATTAATCCTTGCTGTGCTGGAAAGCGCCTATTGATAGGACTTGCCACCTCCGGGTCAACCGGCCTTTTCTCTTTCCGGAGTTTTTCATTGAAGCCTGCCCCGCCTTCCGCTAGAAGCGCGGGAGGCCAAGCACCCGTAGCTCAGCTGGATAGAGTGCTGCCCTCCGAAGGCAGAGGTCACAGGTTCGAATCCTGTCGGGTGCGCCAATGATTTCAATCCGTTGACTTCACATCACCACTTCAAGAACCGCCTGAACAATACTGACTGTTCGGCGGACTGTCCCGGTTTGCACGGAACCCGAACTGGCGGCAGATTTGGTTTGAACCGGCAACCATTTGGCAGATGCTATCTCGCTGCAACCAGGCAACCATTGGCAATAATTCGGGAAGCGTGCAGGATTGTGCAAAGGACTTTTGCTTGCTGCGGGGGATTTGCACGATGAGTCAATTTGGAAGCGAACCGGTTCATGATCCTGCACGCCTCGGCTTCGACAAGACCCGGCTGGCGCGGCTGAAGCCGTGGATGCAGCGTTACACCGACACCGGGCGCTGGCCGGGCGGCGCGGTGCTCGTCGCACGCCATGGAGAACTCGCCTTTTTCGACTGCGCCGGGCACGCCGACGTCGAAGCCAAGCGGCCCTGGTCGCGTGACCTCATCGCCCGCATCTATTCGATGACCAAGCCTGTCACCTCAGTCGCGCTGATGATGCTGCACGAGGAGGCGCGCCTGCATCTCGATGATCCGGTCGAAGCTTTCCTGCCGGAATTCAAAAACATGCAGCTTCTGATCCCGGGCGCAACCTCGCTCGACCAGACCGTGCCCGTTAAAACCAAGATGACGATCCACCATCTCTTGACCCACACATCGGGCCTCAGCCTTTTTACCAACCCAAGGCTGCTCGGCGAGGCCTATGCCAGGGAAACGCTCGGCCTCGCCATGGCCTATGGCGGGCTCGACAAAATGGTGCGCCGGATCGCCGAGCTGCCGTTGGAATGGGAGCCGGGCACAAGGTGGCAATACAGCGCCGGGTCCGATGTCATCGGCCGCATCGTCGAAGTTGTTTCGGGAATGACGCTCGACAAATATTTCGCGACGCGGATATTCGAGCCCCTCGGCATGACCAACACCGGCTTCTCTGTGCCGGACTCCGGCATCAGCCGTTTCCCCCCGATGTATGAGGCGACGCCGGCCGGCATGGCCTTGAACGAAGCGCCGGAGGTTTCGGCGTGGCGGCAAGGCAAGGTCGACACATTCTGCGGCGGAGGCGGGCTGGTCGGAACCATTGACGACTATTGGCGCCTCGCCGAAATGCTGCGGGGCGGCGGCGAACTCAACGGCGAACGCCTTCTCAGTCCCCGCACCTTGCAATTGGCGGCGTGCAATCACCTGCCGGGCGATCTCGCCGCGATGGCCACCGAAGTCTGGGCCGAGACCCAATTTGACGGCGTCGGCTTCGGTCTGTTGGGCTCCGTCGTCCTCGATCCGGCCAAGGCGCAAATCTCGGCGCAAGTGGGCGACTATGGCTGGGGCGGGGCGGCTGGCACGTTTTTCTGGGTGAGCCCGATTGACGACATGGTTGTCATTCTCTTCACGCAGCTCTTGCCTTCGAGCGCCATTCCGGTGCGCAAAGAGCTGCGCGCGCTCGTCCATGGCGCGCTGACAGGGGTATGAGACTGGTCAACTGAAACTGCGCGAAGCACGATCATTATTCCATATCGTCCTTCGCACCCTGTCGGTCGAGGTTAGAGAACCCGTGATGGCCAAGCGAAACTATTTCTCCCATTTGCGTATACTCACTGGCACACTCAATATTACACGCCTTCGACGATGACCGAATCGTAGTCGGGGGCCGAAGCGCCGCGCGTATCGCGCAAGGCTTTGTAACCTGCCGCAGCCGCGCGCGCCGCTTCGACGCTCTCGAATTCAATGACCACGATTCGGTTGTGGAATGTGCCTTCGATCGCTTCGGTCCGACCGCCGCTCACCAGCAGCCTTCCGCCGGCCTGTCGCGTAACTTTCACCGCTTCGTTCACATAGGCCTCATAACTGTCCGGCTCGGTGACGTTGATGCTCGCGACGATGTATGCCTTGGGCATTGGTGAATTCCTCTTCGAACACACGCGCGATTGCGGGCTGACCGATACCAGCATAGGCGGCTCATCAATGATATCGCTCACCCGCCGCCACAGAAAATAAAGCGCCTGCAATGATATGCCCGCGCCCATTTTCATCCCGTCAGGCGCGCCAAAATCCCTTTTTCATACCGGAGTTGACACTTCTGCGCGCCATCGGCCTGTGCTAAGAGGGGAACGTGGCGGCAGTTCGCAAATGCTTATTCACAGGGCCCGCCCCGGGATGCGCTTGTCGATATGCGCTTGTCGATACCATGACCGTCATCATCTCACACGCAGGAGGCATTCATGAACGTGTTCAATGTCGTCCGTTTCAAGGTCAAGCCTGGCATGGACGGGGCCTTTCTCGACGCTCACCGGAACATTGCCGGGGGCTGGGCGGGCATGCGCCACGCCAACATTATCAAAACAGGCGAAGGAGGCTACTGCATCATCGCGGAATGGGAGGGCATGGAGGCGATGGCCGCCGCCCGGCCGCAGATGATCGCCACGCTCGACAGTTTCCGCCAGACCTTGGAGGACTTGGGCGGCGGGCTCGGCGTCACCGACCCCGTCTCGGGGCCTGTTGTCCTGTCGATGAAATAGACAATATCGTCCTGCGCGGCCTGTTCGATACCGCCGCCGGCCCGAAGAAGCCGCGCGGCGGACGCCGGTTGCGCCGCTGAGCTTCATCTGTTCCTCCGCCAAGATTCCGCCGCATCCTTCCTGCACACAGGCTTTGGGTTCCGCAGGGGAAAGTTAGAATCAACTGGAGCGGATCGCATGGCTCTTCAGCTCAAACAGAAATTCACCGAAAAGTTCGAAGCCGACATCCGCTTCTTCAAAGGCTGGCTCGACGGCCCGAAAACCGTAGGCACGCCGTTTGCCACCAGCGTCCACACCGGGCGCGCCATGGCGGGCGTCATAGATCCGGCCTCCGGCCTTCCCGTGCTCGAAGTCGGACCGGGCACCGGCACGATCACAAGGGAGATCCTGGCGCGCGGCATTGCGCCGGAGAGTCTCTATGCCGTGGAATATTCCGAGGATTTCGCCATCGGCCTGCGCGCTGCTTTTCCCGGCGTAAATGTCATCCAGGGCGACGTCGCCCTGCTGGACGACCTGTTGGGTTCAAGGCGCGGCCTTGTCTTCGACTGCGTCATCTCGGCCATCCCGCTTCTGAATTTCCCGCTGGCGCGCCGCATCGCCTATGTCGAGGACATGCTGAACCGCATCCCGCCCGGGCGTCCGGTCATTCAGGTGACATACAGCCCCGTCTCGCCCGTCCCGCCGCGCTCCGGCAGTTTCCTGGTCGAGCGGGCGGACTTCATCCTCAGAAATGTCCCGCCCGCGCATCTGTGGACATACCGGCGGGCGGCGGGATAGAAGGCCCCATCCACTGGACCGCCGGACCCCGCATGACTCCAAAAATCCTCGTCTTCCCAGGCTCCAACCGCGCCGGCGCCTACAGCGGCAAAGTCGCGGACGCCGCCGCCCGCGAGCTGGCGCGGCTCGAATGCATTGTCACACGCATTTCGCTGATCGACTATCCGCTGCCGCTGATGGATGAGGATCTGCAGCGGCTCGAAGGCATCCCGGAAAATGCCATGAAGCTCGGCCGCCTGATCGCCGCGCATGACGGGCTGCTCATCGCCAGCCCCGAATATAACGGCTCGATCCCGCCGCTCCTGAAAAACGCCATTGACTGGGTCAGCCGCATCTCGCGCGACGGCGACAAGGCGCTGAAGCCTTATGCGGGAAAGATCGTGGGCCTTTGTTCGTCCTCGCCGGGAAGCTTTGCCGGTATTTTGGCGCTAAGCCACCTGCGTCCGGTGCTGATAAGGCTCGGAATGCAGGTTGTCTCCGAACAATGCTCGGTCGGCAATGCCGAAACCGCCTTCAACGCCGACGGCTCGCTGAAGGACGAGCGCGCTGTGGCGAACCTTTCCAAAGTCTGCAAGGCGCTCGCGGACCAGGCTTCCTTAGTTGCGGATGGGCGGAGATGACGGATTCCCACGATGAAATGCGAAGCCGCCTGATCGTCGCGCTTGATGTGCCCACGGTTTCTGACGCCGCAAAAATTGTCAGCGAACTCGGCGATGCCGTCAGCTTCTACAAGATCGGCTATCAGCTGGCCTTTGCCGGCGGTCTTGGCTTCGCCTCGGAGCTGGTCGCCGCGGGCAAGCGGGTCTTTCTCGACATGAAGCTGCTCGACATT
>JANMMM010000359.1:0-5230 GCA_031373225.1 Phyllobacteriaceae bacterium
CCGCCAGCGTCTCCGGCGAAATCTCATCGGGCATGGACGACAGGCCGCAGCAGGCCATGTTGAACTGCACTGTTTCATAGCCCGCCAGTTTCGCGGCCTTCAAGGCTCCCCGCGCGCCGGGCGCTGCAAATGTCTTGGCGAAAATGCCGAGCTGCATCAGACTACACCGCTCACATCGGCGAGGCGCACGGGCTTGCCGGATTCCACCGACCTTGCAATCGCCGCCATGGCGCGGACGGAGGCGACGCCATCGTCGATGTCAGCGCCGCGCATCGGCGCGCCGTGCAAGATCACGTCGGCGAAGCCTTCGAGCTGGCGGCGGTAGAAATGACCGTCGGCGCCGAGCGGGCGGCAGTATGTGGCGTCCTTTTCGTGGAAGATTTCGACGTCGGACGATTTGTAATACCAGGGATTATAGATTTTGGCGGTTACGCTGCCGTTCTCGCCATAAAGTGTCAGGCCCTCGTGCCAGTCCATGCGCACGGCCACCGTCAGGTCGAGATGGCCCTGGCAGCCGTTTTCGAACGCCACATCAACGAACCACGAATAGGCGCCGAACTTCTCATTCAGCCGCGCCTGCACCTCTATGATCGGGCCGCAGTAATAACGCGCAAGGTCGGCCAGATGGCAGCCGTGGGCGAGCATGTAATAGCGGCGCAGATCGGCTTTGGGATTTTCCGACGGCTTTCTGGCACCGGCGCTCAGAATAGGCAGCGGCTGCACTGCGTCAGTCATTGTGTAGCGGTGGGTGGAATCGCAGTACCAGGCCTTGAAGGCGAGCAGCTCGCCCATCTGATTTTGGACAAATTCGCGGCCCGCCTCCAGCCCCGGATCGAAGCGCAGCATGTGGCCGATCTGCAGGACTTTGCCGGAGGCGCTGACGGCGTACTTCAGCCGCTCCGCTTCCTCGACCGAGACGGCCACCGGCTTTTCGCAGAGCACATGCTTGCCCGCCTCGAGCGCCTTGATCGAAGCCGGGACATGGAAAGCGTCGGAGGTGGCGATGATGACTGCTTCCAGCTGCGGGTCGGCGAGCATGGCGTCGTAGTCATGATAGCGCTTTTCCGGCTGCCAGGTGTCGCCCATGCGCTGCACGAGGTCCGCCGCCACGTCGCAGAGGGCGTAAAGCTGCGCGTTCTTCGCCTTGGCCGCCGATTCGAAATGCGCGAACTGCGCGATGGGGCCGCAGCCGAGAATGCCGGTGCGCAGCAGGCGGTTTTCTTTTGCAATCATTGCTCGGCTGGCCCTTTGTTACCCTAGGGCAATCAATGAATTGTTTGACCCGGTGCTGTCAATCGCGCACCCTTGCAATCGTCTCCCACAATTGCGACATCCCCAGCATGATCGAACTCATGCGCACCAATGACGCCGTGCTGATCTCTTATGTCGAGGCGCTGCTGCGCGATTCTCAGATTGCGCATTTTATCGCCGACCAGAATATGAGCATTCTTGACGGGTCCATCGGCATATTGCCGCGCCGGATCATGGTGGACGAGGAGGCGCGGGCGCGGCAGCTGATGCGCGATGCGGGGCTGGGGGATCATCTCAAGTGAGCGGCGCAAGCGTGGACGCGTTTTACCGGGGGAAGTTTGTAGTTGTTCAGCCGCAGAAGGAAGGGCATCGAAGCGGCGTCGACGCAATGATTTTGGCGGCTGCCGTTCCTGCCGATTTTGACGGAGAGATTGCGGATTTCGGCGCGGGCGCGGGGGCGGCGGGGATGGCGGTCTCGGCGCGCTGTGCGAAGGCGCGGGTGACGCTTGTGGAAAATGATCCGGTGATGGCGGACTTTGCGCGCCGCACCATCGCCCATGAAAGCAACGCCGCCTTTTCTTCCCGGCTTTCTTTGATTGAATCGGACCTTTCGCTATCCGGGAAAGCGCGAGTCAATTCAGGCCTTTGCGACCGGTCCTTCGATCATGTCGTCATGAACCCGCCGTTCAATTCGCCGCGAGACCGGGCGACGCCGGATGCGCGCAAAGCGTCCGCGCATGTGATGGCGGAAGGGATGTTTCAAGCCTGGCTGCGCACGGCGGCGGCGGTGCTGAGGCCGGGAGGAAACGTGGCTATAATTGCGCGGCCTGCTTCGCTCAATGAGATATTGACGGTTTTGGAAGGGCGCTTTGGGGGCGTGCGGATTTTGCCTGTTCTTCCAAGACCCTGCGAACCCGCCATCCGCATCCTCGTCACCGGCGCTAAAGGCAGCCGCGCCGGGCTGAGCCTTAAGCCGCCGCTTGTGCTGCATGGCGAGGCGGGGAACGGGTTTTCGGCTCGGGCGGAGGCGGTCATTAATGGGGAGGTGGAGGCGTTCGGGTGAACGCTGCCATTGCGTCCCCACCGAAACACACTACATGCACCGCCACACCAATAGGAACACTCCGTGAAACGCCTCCTCGCCAAACTCCTCCCCCGCCGCTTCCGCAAAGGCTCCGTCGAAATCCCGGTCGTGCGCCTTTCCGGCACAATCGCCACCGGCGGCGGCCTGCGGCCTTCGCTTTCGCTGGCGAGCGCCGCGCCGCTTCTGGAGAAGGCGTTTGCCGATAAGTCCGCGCCGTGCGTCGCCATCTCGGTCAACTCGCCCGGCGGCTCGCCGGTGCAGTCGCGGCTGATTTACCGGCGCATCCGGGATCTGGCGGATGAGCACAGGAAACCGGTGTTCATGTTTCTTGAGGATGTCGCGGCATCCGGCGGCTATATGATTGCCATTGCGGGCGATGAGATCATCGCCGATCCGTCGACCATTGTCGGCTCCATCGGCGTGGTCGCCGCGACGTTTGGGTTTCCGGAGCTTTTGAAAAAGCTCGGCGTCGAGCGGCGCGTCTATACGGCGGGGACCAACAAGAGCACGCTTGATCCGTTCCAGCCGGAGAAAAAGTCCGACGTGGCGCATCTGAAGGCGCTGCAACTGGAGGTGCATCAGACATTCATCGACATGGTGAAAGAGCGGCGCGGCGCGAAGCTTGCAAACGACCCGGACATGTTCACCGGCCTGTTCTGGACCGGCATCAAGGGCAAGGAGCTTGGGCTGGTCGATCATCTGGGCGACATGCGCTCGTTCCTGAAGGCGCGCTTTGGCGAGAAAGCCAAGCTGCGCCTCATCACCCAGCCGCGCGGCCTGTTCGGGCTGCGGCAGGGCGGAACGCCGGGCATCGGCGGGACGGGCGCGGAGCGGGCGGCAATCGCCGCCGCCGATCATTTTCTATCAACTTTGGAAGAGCGGGCGCTTTGGGGGCGTTTTGGGCTTTAACTTTCGGGCAAACTGGCGTAAATTCTGATTGTCTGGAGATTTGTTCAGGAGGAACCGCCGTGCCGCAGCTGCTTTTTCTTGGCGTGATGGGCGCTGTCGCCTATGTGGGTTACCGCGCCTTCAAGCGCGAGGCTGAGCGGGTGCATGAGCGCGTGCGCCGCGCCCAGCGCGAAAGCGACACCCATGCCAACGGCACCCTGGTGCAGGACCCGAAGACCGGCGAATATATCGTCAAGCGCGACTAGCCGCGTGTACATTTGAAAGTTCAGGCGCCCGCCAAGATCAATCTCGCTTTGCATGTCACCGGCCAGCGGGCAGACGGCTATCATCTGCTCGACAGTCTGGTGACGTTTGCGGACTTTGGCGATGAACTGATGATTGAGGCATCGGAACAAGACGGTTTTGTAATCGGCGGCCCGTTCGCCGACCCGCTCCAAGGCGAGGAGGCAGAGGAAAATCTTGTCATCAAGGCAAGGGACGCGCTGCGGACTTTGGCGGCGGGACGCCCCTGCGCTGCCGTTTCCATTCATCTGACGAAGAACCTGCCTGTCGCGTCCGGGCTTGGCGGCGGGTCGAGCGACGCGGCGGCGGTTTTTCGCGGGCTGAACGAGTTTTGGCAGCTTTCGTTCTCCCTGAAGGAGTTGAGCGCGGCAGGGCGGGCGCTGGGGGCGGATGTGCCGATGTGCCTTACCGGAAAGCCGCTGCGCGCGGCGGGGATCGGCGAGGAGATCACGCTGCTGGACGCGTTTCCGGCGCTGGACGTTGTGCTAGTCAATCCGGGTGTGGCAGTGCCCACGCCTGCCATATTCAAAGCGCTCTTGAAAAAGGACAACAGGCCCATGTCCTCCAAAGCCAATCTTGCCTCGTTTCACGCCGCCTGCGAATTCCTGTCGGCGCAACACAATGACCTGCAGCGGCCTGCGATTGCGCTTGAGCCGGTGATTGCGGACTGCCTCTCTGCGCTGCAAGACAATGGCGCTATGCTGGTGCGCTTGTCCGGCTCCGGCGCGACCTGCTTTGGCATTTTCACCAACGCGGCCAATGCGGCGCGGGCGGCCGGGGCGATTTTGCGCAAGAACCCGAATTGGTTTGTGAGGGCTGTGACATGCCCCGGCGTCTGACGATGACGAGGATTACTGGTCTGGCATTGGCCTTGGCGGCCATGTTTGTTTCGCCTGCCCTGCCCGACCCTTCAGCACCCAAACCCGGCGCGTCGTTCTCCTGGCTTCTTGGCGCGCAGGGCGAGCCTCCGTTTGCCGATGTGATTGATCTCGACCTGTTTGAAGTCAGCGCCAAGGATGTCGCCGCGCTGAAGGCGAAGGGCGCTTATCTTGTCTGCTATATCAATGTCGGCGCGTTTGAAGACTGGCGGCCTGACAAGGATGCTTTCCCGACCGAGGTCATCGGCAAGGAATATGACGGCTGGGAGGGGGAGCGCTGGCTGGACATCAGGCGGGCCGCGGCGCTGGAGCCGGTGCTGACGAAGCGGTTTGAGCGGTGCAGGGACAAAGGCTTCGACGCGGTTGAGCCGGACAATCTTGACGGCTTTCAGGCGCGCTCCGGCTTTCCGCTGACCCGCAGGGACCAAGTGAAGTTCAACTTGTGGATCGCTGAAAAGGCGCATGGGCTTGGTCTGGGCATTGGGATCAAGAATGTTCCGGAACTTCTGCCAGAGCTGGCGGCGACCTTTGATTTCGCGCTGTTGGAGGACTGTTTTGACCAGGGCTGGTGTGGCGACTTCGCGGCGTTCCGCGCCTCGGGCAAGGCAGTGTTTGCCGTCGAATACACCGACAATGACATCAAGATGGAGGCGTTCTGCGCTAGGATGAAGGAGCTCGGTTTCGGCGGGCTCTTGAAGAACCGGAACCTCGGCCGGTTTGAGAAACGCTGCCCGGGTTAGACGGCAGGCGCGATCTCGCCGCTGAGGCGCTTTGACGCCAATCCGCGCGCCAGGCCCTGCGCATTCATTCCCTGCCGCGCCAGTGA
>JANMMM010000364.1:0-1524 GCA_031373225.1 Phyllobacteriaceae bacterium
CCGCACCGCGCTGGCCATGGGCGCCGACCGCGCCATTCTGGTGAAGAACGATGACTATGTTGAGCCGCTGGGTGTGGCCAAGATTTTGAAGGGCGTCGTCGAAGCCGAAAAGCCCGACATCGTCATCCTCGGCAAGCAGGCGATCGACGATGATTGCAACCAGACCGGCCAGATGCTGGCGGCCCTTCTGGGCTGGGCCCAGGCTACAGCGTGCTCGAAGCTTGAACCCGGCGCCGGTGAAGCCACCATCACCCGCGAAATCGATGGCGGCTTGCAGACGTTGAAGGTGAAGATGCCGCTGATCGTCACCACTGACTTGCGATTGAACCAACCGCGTTATGCGTCACTTCCCAACATCATGAAGGCCAAGAAGAAGCCGCTTGACGAAAAGTCGCCCGCCGATTACGGCGCCGATGTGAAACCGCGCCTCAAGGTGGTCAAGACTGAAGAGCCGCCGAAGCGTCTCGCCGGTGTGAAGGTGAAGTCACCCGCCGAACTGGTCGCCAAACTCAAGGAAGCGGGAGCAATCTGATGGCCGTCCTCCTCATTGCCGAACACGACAATGCGTCGCTGAAGGACGCAACCTACAAAGCCCTGACCGCCGCTGCGAAAATGGGCGGCGACGTGCATGTGCTGGTGGCTGGTAACAATGCCGGTGGTGCCGCAGCCCAAGCTGCGAAGCTTTCAGGCGTCAAGAAAGTTCTTCATATCGAATCGCCGTCGCTCGATCGCCCAGTGGCCGAACCGATGGCCGCTGTTATCGTGGCGCTGGCCGGCACCTACGAACATCTCGTCGCCGCCGCCACCACCAACGGCAAGAACTACATGCCGCGTGTGGCAGCGCTTCTCGATGTCATGCAGATCTCCGATATTTCCGACGTGGTTTCGAGCGATACCTTCGTGCGCCTGATCTATGCGGGGAATGCCGTGCAGACCGTGCAATCGGGTGATGCCAAGAAAGTCATCACGGTGCGTACTGCTTCTTTTGCCGCTGCACCCGAAGGTGGGTCCGCCGCCATCGAAAGCGTCAGCGTTCCAGCCGATCCCGGGCTGTCGTCCTACCAGGGCGAAAACCTGACGCAGTCCGACCGCCCCGAACTGACCTCGGCCAAGGTCATCGTCTCCGGCGGACGCGGCATGCAGAACGGCGAGAATTTCAAGCTGCTTGAATCGGTGGCGAAGAAACTCAATGCGGCTGTTGGAGCGTCGCGCGCCGCTGTCGATGCCGGCTATGTGCCGAACGACTACCAGGTCGGCCAGACCGGCAAGGTGGTGGCCCCGAACCTCTATATCGCCGTCGGCATCTCCGGCGCCATCCAGCATCTGGCCGGCATGAAGGACTCGAAGATCATCGTCGCCATCAACAAGGACGAAGAAGCCCCGATCTTCCAGGTGGCGGATTTCGGCCTGGTGGCCGATCTCTTCACAGCCGTGCCGGAGTTCGATGCTGAGTTGGCGAAGCTGGGGAAGTAAGTTCTTTGCTTGCGGCGCGTTGTGTGTCCCCGGCAGAATGCTCAATTTCGG
>JANMMM010000366.1:0-40952 GCA_031373225.1 Phyllobacteriaceae bacterium
GCCTACGGCTCCTTGCGGGCCGGTCTGCCGGGCGAAACAGAAGCGGACAATTCATGTGGCACATAAACCGGACAGTTCTATTTGTTCTCGACACCAGTCAATTCACCGCGCTTACGCTAAGTCACTTGAGCAATGCTGCCCCAGCACAAACGCCCGCTCCGCCGCCAGCCCCTCCCACTCATCGCCGTCGCTGGCGAAGATCAGCGTGAACGGTCCGGCGTAGCGCGCATCCCGCGCCGCCTTGATGCACTGGCGGTAATCGTCCGCGTCGATGGCAAGGCCGGGGCCGAAATCACATTTTGCATGGCAAAGCTCGGCGCGGGCGAAGATGGAGGCGAGGTCGGCATATTTCGTCGGGCCGCCCCAATTGCCGGTGTCGGCGAGGAAGCCCAGATCAGGTCCGGCGGCGTCCAGCACGTGATGCACGGCCTCAGGCGTTGACAAGGTGTCGAACCAGTTCTCCGTCACAATGCGCACCCCGCGCGCCTTGCCCAGAGCCGCCATCGCCTTCAGCCCGTCCACCGACAAAGCCAGCGCCTCCGCCGTCGGCTTCGCCTTGCCAGCAACCACCCGCGCATTCTCCGCGCCGAGGAGAGCGGCAGCCTCGATCCAAGAGCCGATCCATGCAAGGTCGCGCCCGCGCGTCGCAAGGTTTGTAATGTCGCCATCGTCGATCAGCAGCGTCTGGATGACAACGCCGCTCGCCTCAAAAGCCTTGCGGATTTTGGCAAGATAGGCGGGGGCTTGGCTGGCGAGATTGAAGTGGCAGACTTCAACACGATTGTAGCCGCGTTTGGCGAGTTCGGCAGGCAGCTCCTCCAGCGCCACCGCGCCGGGACCGAATGTCGGCTCGGCGATGCCGGTCGGTGTGACGCCGGGGCCGTTGGCGTAGGTGATTCCGAGGAGATTGTGCAGGCTCCAGGTGGAGACGGCGATGGGGGGCTGGACAGGCATGGGGGCGGCTCCGGATTGGGAGCGCCCATCGTTACGCAATCCTGCGCGGACGTCCACCCCGTTTGCCGTTTTCCCGCGCCGCCTGCGCCTTGGAAGCTGAGCGCGCCGCCCCGCCGATCCGCCCCATCTGCCCGGCCATCCATTTGGCCGAACCAAGCACGCCTTCCAGCAGAGCGGGAACACAGATGTCCGGGTCGAGTTTGGATACCAAACTGCGTAGGTTACTTCACACCAATGCTCTGCTCCAACAAAACAATCTCATCCGCCGTCAAATCAAAAAGCCCATAAACAATCGCGTTAATTTCATCTTCGTTGCGCTTGATTTCGGCGGTGAGTTTCTCAATTTCGCTCTTGCCATGTTTGAACATGTCTTCCCAGTCACTTCGTTCTTTCAGCGGAATTTCGGCCTTGTAAATTTTGGAGACCTCCGCGCGGAAGGCGGCAAAGTCATCCAGCTTCCACCAGTCTTGCAATTTGGTCGAAAATTTCGCGTTGCGGCCTTGCGGGCAGAGATCGGGGATGCGGCGGGTATAGGCATCGTACCTACTTCCTACTGCTTTCTTAGCATTCACTGCAGCGGATGCACAATTGGATAGTGCTTTAATTTGAGAATCTGAAAATTTTGGAAAGGGCAGCCGTTTCAAATAATCGGTTCTTAGTTCCAATCGCCATTCACCACCTCTTAACGAACTGCATAGCCCGCCCAATAAGAACCATGCAACTGAAGAGTTCAGATAGGCAAGTAGATGCTCAGCAGAAATTGGAAGAAAAAACGTCTTGTTATTGCAAATAGTTCCTCTAGTTTTGGAGCAGAATTTCGGCCCTTGAGACATTTCCGGATATAGAACAGCAGTCTTCTCGAAGGCGTCATAGTAATCGCAAGCTCGAAGTTCCCACCAAAAATCTCCCCGATCAGAACGTTTTTTGCATCTTTCCTCATGCTTTTTAAGCCACCGGCTAGCAGCTGGATATTTTGACGAGAACACACTCCATGCTTCAAATTCGTCCTCAACGAACAACGCTTTACCACTTGATAGGAGCAACTGCTTGGTGTCGCCCTTTTTTACCAATAGTAGCCTGTTTTCAGATTGTCGTTCTGGCAACCATTTAGCGACGTCATCTCCGGTCATCCAATTTCGAAGAAGTGAAAAACTCGCGCTGTCGTTCGCCAGCCAGTCGCTGTAATCGTGTTTCTCTAGGACGAATGCGGGGTTATAGCCCGTCTTGATTCCGTTCAGCGGCTCTAAATCATGCAACAAATGATCGGTCGCCCGGGCTTCCAATTTGTCGCGCAGAACGATACGTTCGGGAACTTCAAAATGCCAATTTTCTCGCTTCAGTCGATCCGTTGGAATGTCTTGAAACTCAGGATAAGCGAGTTCGCGTCTTAGTGCATCAGTTCCTTCATAACCGACTTGTAGAAAGTCGATTGCCTTGTTGCTCGCTTGAGCATTCTTGAAAACGAAAATGTTTGGGTAGGTAGTCACCCCCTCAAAAACTGTTTCGTTGCCGAAATCTGCAACCATCTTAAATTCAAATTTTCTAAGGAACTTCCTCAAGCTGGCACCGAAGCTTGCCTTCAAGAAACTAGACGAGCTTATGTATCCCAACTTTCCATTTTGTTTCAGAAGGCGAAGACCCCTTTCAAAAAAGTAGCAATACAAGTCCGCATTACCATCGTAGCAGTCAAAGCGTTTTTCGAGATAGGGCTTCATGGGTTTTATCAATGCCATGCGTACATAGGGCGGGTTGCCCAGCACCACGTCAAAACCGCCCGCTGCGAACACTTCCGGAAAGGCTTTGTTCCATGAAAAGCCGTGCTCCAAATAAGCAAAGCTGGAATCCTCAATCAGGCTGTCGCCGACGCGAATATTGTGGTCGAGGCTATCGAGCTCTTTGCCTTTTTTGGCGGTTTTCAGCCACAGCGACAGCTTGGAAATTTCCACGCTTTCGGCATTCACATCCACACCATAGAGATTTTGGCTGAGAATTTCTCGGTCAACATCCTCAAAGTCTTGCTGCGCATCAACGCCGCGCAGCTGCGCAATTTTTTTGTCAACGCGGTCATATTCGGCTTTGAGATAATCAAAAGCTGTTACCAGAAATACGCCGGAACCACAGGCAGGGTCCACCACGCGCATGGTTTTCAGCACATAGCGGAAGTCATACCATGCTTGCAGTTCGGCGTTTTTTTTGAATTTCAGGCTGGCATAATCTGAAACGTCGCCCTTGGCGTGTTTGGCAATGCTGGTGCGAAACAATTCATCAATATGCGTGCCAAGGGTTTTTTCAACGATGAATTTGGCAATATAATCCGGCGTATAGACAATACCATCGCGCTTGCGGCGGCCTTTGACGCCGGACGCTTTTTCCGGTTCGTCATCAACTTCGCCGCGTGCCTTTGCTAGAAGTTTTTCAACATCGGAGACTGATTGCTCAAAAATATGCCCAAGAACAGTGATGCTGACTTCGGTATCAAAGTGATATTTGCCGACTTCATTAAAAGCGTGGCAAATGTCATCGCTCAGGGTCAGCGTATCGACATTCTCATCAAATTTGAACAGACCGCCATTGTACTTGGGAATGCCGTGGTGTGTGTTGCCTTCGTCAATATCCTTAAACAGGCCTTTGAAATTGTTCCAAATGGGCATTGGCTGGAAGCGATTTTTTGTCACAAAGGCTTCTTCAAGCGACTTTGGCGGCAGCAAGCCCCGGTCTTCGGCAAATGCGATGAACAACACGCGGTCGAGAATTTTCTGCGCGGTATTAACGGATTGAACCTTATCCGCGCCGCCAGTGGCCGCGTTCACCGCCTCAATCAGTTTAATGCGCAGCAGGGAGTAGTCAGAATACAGCCGATCAGAAATGTCTTTATCAGCGACCTTGCTGGCGCGGAGCAGATCGGCAAGTCGGGTTCCCAATAGACTGTCGGCGCCCAGCAAAAGCTGCGCTTTGGCCAATTCTTTTGGCTGGTCGATTTTAGCAAGGTCGATGCGCTCATAGTCTTGCTGGCCTTCGCCAAAACCATAGAGCCTTATCTCCAGCATATTCGAGACGAGCACCCATTTGGTTCCAGCTATTGCATTGGCATATTCCCATGCCTGCTGAACTGGCGTCTTGTTCCGCCCCGGCATTGGCGCATCTAGGTCTTTGGTGTCCGCACCTTTCAGTTCAAATGTCGCAAGGATGCGCCGCCCATCTTTGAAAAAGCCGAGGGCAATATCAGCCGTGCCTTTGCCCATTGGCTGCTTGGGCCGATAAGTCTGTGCACCATCACCACCAGCAGGATGGTAGCCTAAAAGCCCCTCAACAACGCGGCTTTGAAACACACCCTCAATTTGCGACTCATTGTGTTTGAATATTTCATTGCTGCGAATGCTTTCCGCCCAGAGGCGCGCAATCTCGAGTTGCTCGGCGGTCGGTGCGATTGGGTTCAGCAATGCCTGAGAAAGAATGCGCGTGTTGATGAGTGCCATTGGCTACATTCAACCGATTCAGGTTTGAAAGTCAAAAATGGGCGCAAAACTCGCAAACTTGGATTGCGGAATGATGCTGGAGGTTCTTAAAATTTGGCAGTGTGCAGTGGCTAGTCGTGCTGTTTCGCACCGCCCCTCAATCCCGCAGCAACTCATTAATCCCCGTCTTCCCCCGCGTCTTATCGTCCACCGTTTTCACAATCACCACGCAATAGAGCGAAGCCCCCGGATCGCCATTCGGCGCAGGCTTTCCGGGCAATGTCCCCGCGACCACCACCGAGTTCGCCGGCACTTCGCCATAGGTCACTTCGCCCGTGGCGCGGTTGACGATTTTTGTGCTTTTGCCGATGTAAACGCCCATGCCGAGCACCGCGCCCTGACGCACGATGCAGCCTTCGACGACTTCCGAGCGCGCGCCGATGAAGCAATTGTCCTCGATGATGGTCGGCCCCGCCTGCATCGGCTCCAGCACGCCGCCAATGCCGACGCCGCCGGACAGATGCACGTGTTTGCCGATCTGGGCGCAGGAGCCGACCGAGGCCCATGTGTCGACCATCGTGCCTTCGCCCACATAAGCTCCGAGATTGACGAAAGACGGCATCAGGACCGCGCCCTTGGCGATGAAGGCCGAGCGGCGGACGATGGCGCCCGGCACGGCGCGGAAACCGGCGGCGGCGAATTCAGCCGCGCCCCAATTGGCGAATTTCAGCTTCACCTTGTCATAGCCCTGCGCAAGCGAGCCGCCCGCGGTGGTGAAGGGCATGATGACATTGTCTTCGAGGCGGAACGACAGGAGTACGGCCTTCTTCAGCCATTGATTGACCGTCCACGAACCGTCATCCTGCCGTTCCGCGACGCGGCGCTTTCCCTGATCCAGAAGGTTCAGAGCCTCCTCCACAGCCTCGCGCACCGCGCCCTTGGTGGCGGAGGAGATCCCGTCGCGCGCCTCGAATGCGGCTTCAACGGTGTTTTCGAGGTCAGTGGACTTGGACATGGATACGCTCCGTGCTAGGCGCGGGGAGCGCCGGAATGATTGTGCGCCCGCTCTAGGGGAAAGCTTTTTCCCGGTCAAATGAAGGCAGGACATGGACGAGAATTTCAAGGAGAACGGCGATTACACGTCAATGCCCCGCTCCAGCAAGACGGTGCGGCAGGTCAAAAACGTGCCGAAAACGCCGCAGACCCGATCCGCCGCCTACCGCCTTGCCTTCGCCGACGACGACTTCATGACCCGCCGCGAGCTGCGCCCGGTGCGGCTGCAGCTGGAGCTGTTGAAGACCGACATGGCGCTGACCGAAAGCGGCATCGTCTCCACCGTGGTCCTGTTCGGCGGTGCGCGCATTCCTGAGCCGGGCAAGGAAGCCTGGTCGGCGAAAAACGAAAAGCAAAAGGCGCGGCTTGAGGAAAATTCACGCTATTATGACGAGGCCCGGCGCTTCGCCCGGATCTGCTCGGAACATTCGGCGCTGACCAACCACCGCGAGTTTGTCGTCACCACCGGCGGCGGACCCGGCGTGATGGAGGCTGGAAACCGCGGCGCGCACGACGTTGGCGCGCCCACCATCGGTCTCAACATCGTCCTGCCGCATGAGCAGGCGCCAAACGAATACGTGACGCCGGACCTGTCGTTCAATTTCCACTATTTCGCCATCCGCAAGATGCATTTCCTCATGCGCGCCAAAGCCGTCGCCGCCTTTCCGGGCGGGTTCGGCACGATGGATGAGCTGTTTGAATGCCTGACGCTGATGCAGACCGGCCGCATGAAGAAAATGCCGGTTATTCTGTTTGGCCGGGAGTTCTGGTCGCGGATCATCAATTTCGAAGCGCTGGCCGAAGAGGGCGTCATCTCGCCGGAGGATGTGCACATGGTCACATTCGTTGATACGGCGGAAGACGCGTGGAATGTCATCGCGGACTTCTACGCGCTCAGTGCGGACGATCAGTTGATTGACCGTGTGACATGATGCCGGATGGACGGCGCGGGCGGGCAGGTCTAGTCCGGCGCTCTCACCAAGGGACACGTCATGCGCAAACTCATTCTCCCGCTCGCCGCCGCTCTGGCGCTCACCGCCGCAAGCCTCATCACCGCAAATTCCAATGCAGAAGACGCCGCACCGCAAGCCATTGAAATCGGCGCGCTGAAAATCAGCGGCGTCTGGACAAAGGCCATGCTTCCCGGCCAGCCCGTCGGCGCGGGCTATCTGACGGTTGAGAACACGGGCGCGGAGGCGGACAGACTGGTCGCCGTTTCATCGTCCGCCTCGCCCGATGTCCAGATCCACGAAATGAAGATGGAAGGCGACGTGATGAAAATGCGCCAACTTTCCGATGGCCTCGAAATTCCGGCGGGCGGCAAGGTTGAGCTGAAGCCGGGGGGATTTCACCTGATGTTCATGGCCGTGCCGGAGCCGTTTAAAGAAAGCGGCATGGTCAAGATAATGTTGAAGTTTGAGCAGGCCGGCGAGGTCGAAGTGGCGCTGCCGGTCGCAGCGGCTGACGCGAAGGAGCCTGGACACATGCATGGCGGTTGAACCCGCCGGAGTTGCATGTTATCTCTACATATCTGCAATAGGTATGCAGGCGTTGGCGTGACAGTTTTCGCAATGACCAGCCGTGAGTTCAATCAGGATTCGAGCCGCGCCAAGCGGGCTGCGAAGGCGGGGCCTTCTTCATCACGGAGCGCGGCAAACGCTCGCACGTTCTGCTGTCCATGAGCGACTATGACCGGATTGTCGGGCTGGGTCCGGGGATTGCTGATCTCTTGGCGCATCCGCAGTCTGCACACATCGAATTTGATCCGGAACCGATGCGGGGCGATTTGATCAGGTCGGTGGATTTTTCGTGAGAGTGCTGCTTGACACGAATGTCGTGTCGGAACTGAGAAAAACCAACCAGCCGCATGTCAACGCCGGCGTTGTCAGCTGGTCGCGAACCTTTGCGGCGGCCGATTTTTTGCATATCCGTGATGACGCTCATGGAGATTGAAATTGACGTGCTCCGTCTTGAGCGCCGCGACCCCGTCCAAGGCGGCAGCTTGCGGGGCTGGTTTGAGAACCATGTTCTTCGTGGTTTCGAGGGCCGCATTCTTGATATTGACGCGCAAATTGTCCGCAGGGCCTCGATGCTGCATGTCCCCGACCCCAAGCCCGACAGGGATGCATTCATTGGCGCGACGGCAGACATGCATTCACTTTCGCTTGCGACAAGGATTATCCGTGACTTCGCGGCAATGGGCGTTGATCTTTTAAATCCCTGGGAAGACTAAGCGACGCCTAATCCGTCAGCTGGCTCAAAAACCCGGTCAAATCATCCGTCGCATAGTCCACATGCGCGCCATCCTCTCCTCCGCTTTCCCAGGCGTCGACAAACTCTCCGTCAAATTCCCCCGGCAGGATCAGCACCGTGGACATGCCCACCGCCTTGGCTTCCACCAGGTTGCGGGAAAGGTCTTCAAACATCGCCGCCCTCGATCCGTCAACGCCATGCGCAGCGAGGAACCGGTTATAGGTCGCGCGCGCCGGTTTTGGCGTCAGCTCCGCCGCCACAATGTCAAATATGTCGTCAAACCGGTCAAGTATGCCGAGCTGTCCCGCCGCGCGCTCCGCATGGCCCCGGTCGCCATTGGTGAAAATATACTTGCGGCCGGGCAGCGCCTCAATCGCCTTGTCCAGCGCCGGATCTGGATCGAGCCACGAATAGTCAATGTCATGCACCTTATCGAGAAAGTCGCGGTAATCGACCCGGTGTTCCAGCATCAGACCTTTCAGCGTCGTGCCGTGCTCCAGATAATATTGCTTCTGAACCTTGCGCGCCTCCTTGCGCGGCAGGCCGAGCAGCTGCGCCACGTAGGATGTCATTTTCACATCAATCTGCGAAAACAGGTTGGAGCGGCGCGGGTAAAGCGTGTTGTCGAGATCGAACACCCAAGTGTCGACGTGCTCAAAGGCCCGTTTTTCAAGAAGATTCGTCATTGCCTCCTATGCCATGAATTGCGCTGGATGCGAACAGCGGGGAAAGCCACATAACGTTAATTTGAGGGTAATCGTTGGGTAACCGGTTTCTGCTTTAAAGGAACCATTGAAGGGAAGCTTGAAAGATGAAGCAGGAAACGCTGATTTCGCGCCGAGACCTGATCGCCGGTGTCTCCACGCTTGCCATTGCGGGCGCAGTCATGCCCAAATTCCTGCTGGAAAATTCGGATGCCAAAAGCGAGTTCGTCATGGTCAACGGCTGGGTGCTGAAGCGGGGCGAGGCCGCGTGATATTTGAAAGCATTGAACAGTTCCGCGCCTCCGCCTTTCAGCCGCACGTCTGCATCACCGGGTCCGGGCCAGCAGGCGTCACCATCGCGCGCGAACTCGCCGCCGACGGCATCCCGGTCATCATTTTTGAGGCGGGCGGCCTGGAAATATCCACAGATTCGCAGGAATTCTACCAAGGCGCAACAACAGGCGATCCCTATTTCGATCTCGACGTCACGAGACTGCGCTACTTTGGAGGCTCATCCAACCATTGGGCGGGCTGGTGCCGCGTGCTGGATGCGCTGGATTTTGAAGCCAAGCCGCACGTGCCGGATTCCGGATGGCCAATCGCACGGGCGGACATAGAGCCGTTTCTGGACAAGACGCATGACATTCTGGAGCTTGTCCCGTTCAAGCCGGACAAGCCCATTTCGGACGACATAAGATGGGTGCAGCTGATCAAGAGCCCCGCAGTGCGCTTTGGCGAAAAGTTTCGCGGCGAGTTTGAAAAAAGTGACAAGGTGGCGCTGGTGCTTAACACCTATGTCACGGAGCTTGCCGGCGATGGCAGGCGCGTCAGTTCTGCCAAGCTCTGGTCCAATGGCGCTGACGGCGGTGAATTCTCAGCGGCGACATTTGTCATCTGCACCGGCGGCCTCGAAAACTCGCGCCTGCTGCTCTGGTCGAACGTGCGGTCGTCCGGCGGCGTCGTGCCAAATGCAGAAGCGCTGGGGCGCTACTGGATGGAGCATCCGCAATTTGAAGGCGGTGACGCCATTCTGTTTGATTCCACCATGTTCGAGCATGACTCCGTCGGCGAGGCGTTCTTCTCCCCTTCCGCCAAAGCCATCGCCGAACGGCAGATCATGAATTTCGGCATCCGCTTGATCGAGCGGCCCTATCCCGGACTGAAAGCCATGATCGCCGATCTTGCCTGCCAGGCGCCTGACACAGCGGAATGGGTGGCCAAGGGATTAGGCCAGCATCTGCGCTGCGCCGCCCAGCTCTATGTCGGCTGGGAACAGTCGCCTGTGTTTGATAATCACGTCGCGCTGCATGCAAGTGAAAAGGACGCGGCGGGCGTGCCGCGCATTGAGCTCAATTGGAAAAAGGGCGAACTGGAGCACAGGACTCTTTTGGAAGGTCTGAAACTTTTTGGCGAGACGCTGGTGCGCAACAACGCCGGCCGCGTGCGCATCGAGGAATGGGTGACGAACGGGGAGGCCTACCCCACCGATCAGGAGCTCGCCGGCCACCACCATATGGGCGGCACGCGCATGGGCGCCGATCCGAAAAAGAGCGTCGTTGACGCCAACTGCAAAGTGCATGGCATGGAAAATCTCTATGTCGGAGGCTCATCAGTGTTCACAACCTCAGGCCAGTGCAATCCCACAACCACCATTGTGGCGCTGGCGCTCAGGCTTGGCGCGCATTTGGGCAAAACGCTGAAAGTCTGACGCCGCCTTGCAATCCTGCATGATCCCGCCGAATAGACCGGCATGGAACTCTGGATACCCATCACCCTCGCCGCCGCCTTCCTGCAGAACATCCGCTCGTCGCTGCAGAAATTTCTGAAAGGCGCGATGGGCACGACCGGCGCGACTTTTGTGCGCTTCGGTTTCGGTATGCCGTTTGTGCTGATCCTTATTGCCGTTTTGCATTTCAGGATCGGCTATGCGTTCCCGCCGGTCAGCCCGCGCTTTCTGATTTGGATGGCGCTCGGCGCGCTGTCGCAGATCGGCGCGACATTTCTGCTTGTTCACCTCTTCTCGTTCCGCAACTTCGCCGTTGGCACGGCATATTCCCGCACCGAACCGGCGCAGGCGGCGCTGTTTGGTCTGTTGTTTCTCGGCGAGCGGATCAATACTGCCGCCGTCACAGCCATAGCCATCTGCGTGGCGGGCGTCATGCTGATTTCCGTGGCGCGCCTGCAGATCACCCTGCGCAGCCTGTTCACTTCCATCGGCCAGCGAACGGCGGTGATCGGCATCATTTCAGGCGCAGGCTTCGGCTTCTCCGCTGTCGCCTACCGCGCCGCAGCGCTGGCATTGGGCGGGCCGAACTTCTTCATGCAGGCGGCCGTGACGCTGGCTTTCGCCATTGTGCTTCAGACGCTCGTCATGCTGCTCTGGATTTCGCTGCGCGAGCCGGAACAGTTTGCGCTGATCCGCAAGGCATGGAAACCGGCGCTCATTGTCGGACTGGCCGGAGCGTCCGCCTCGCTCGGCTGGTTCAGCGCCATGACGCTGCAGAATGCCGCTGTGGTCAAGGCGCTGGCGCAGGTGGAGATGCTGTTCGCGTTTGGAACGTCGGTGTTTTTCTTCCGCGAGAAAATCAACCGTTATGAGGCCGCAGGCTGTCTGTTGAGCGTGGCGGGGATCGTCGTGCTGATGGCGTAGCGCTAGGGAACGATCAGCGTGCCCGCCCCATGCTCGGTCAACAGCTCCAGCAGCACAGCGTGCGACGTTTTGCCGTTGAGGATGACCACACCCTCGACGCCGCGCTGGATTGCCTCGATGCAGGTCTCGACCTTGGGGATCATCCCGCCCGAAATCGTGCCATCCGCAATCAGTTTGCGCGCCTCTGAAACTGACAGTTCCTTGATCAGATTCCTGTCCTTGTCGAGCACGCCCGGAACGTCGGTGAGAAACAGAAGCCGCGAAGCCTTCAATGCCCCGGCGATGGCGCCCGCAAACGTGTCGGCGTTGATATTGTACGTGTGCCCGTCGCGCCCCGGCGCAACCGGCGCGATGACCGGGATCATTTCCGAGCGGGCGAGAAGATCAAGCAGCGTGCGGTCCACCTCCACCGGCTCGCCGACAAAGCCGAGGTCGAGCACACGCTCAATGTTGGAATCCGGGTCCTTGATTTTCTTCTGCGCCTTTTCGGCGAACACCATGTTGCCGTCCTTGCCGCACAGGCCAATCGCCCATTCGCCTTCGGCGTTGATCAGCGCGACGATTTCCTTGTTGATCGACCCGGCCAGCACCATCTCGACGATCTCGACCGTCTTCTGGTCGGTGACGCGCAGGCCGCCTTCGAACTTTGATTCGATCCCCATCCGCGCCAGCATCGCGCCGATCTGCGGTCCGCCCCCATGCACAACGATGGGATTGATGCCGGACTGTTTCAACAGCGCGATGTCGCGCGCAAACGCCCTCCCCAGCGAAATGTCGCCCATGGCATGGCCGCCATATTTCACCACAATTGTCTTGTTCTCATAGCGCTGCATGAACGGCAGCGCCTCCGCCAGAAGCCGGGCTTGTGTTTCACCCTTGTCTGATGTCTTTTCCATCCGCATGCCTTTCCGGTCGAGTCGCGGCCTGTTTATTGGGAAAGTGCCACTGCTGCAATCTTCTGGAGCTGGAGTTTCCATTGAGCAAAATCGTTGTCCTAACCGATCTACACATCATGGCGGGCGGCAAGACCATCATCGGCATTGACCCAGTGGAGCGGCTCCGCGCGGCGGTCGCGGACATTAACCGGACCTGTTCCGACGCCGATCTTCTGATTGTCACCGGCGATCTGACGCATTGGGGCGACCTTGATGCCTATGGGCTGCTCAAGGAACTGCTCGAGCCGCTGGCTCTTCCTGTCCGCCTGTTGATTGGCAATCATGATCTGCGGAAAAATTTCCAACAGATTTTTGCCGACGCCGAAAGGGATGCGGACGGTTTTGTTCAATTTGTTGAGGACATCGGCGGCTGGCGGCTGATCGGCCTTGATTCGTCCACCAGCCTGCAGGCCATTGATCCTGACAGGGACAATGGAAGGCTGTGCGCAAAGCGCATGGCATTTCTGGAGCGCGCGCTTGACGGGGCGGAAGAGCGGCGCGTCGTTGTGTTCCTGCATCACACTCCGTTTGTCACCGGCTTTCCCGGCATGGATGACATTATGCTCGAAAAGGCGGCGGAGTTTTTCGCTCTTCTGAAGAAGCGCGGCAATGTCGATCTGGTTGTGTCGGGCCATATCCACCGGACGATTTCAGCAAATATCGGCGGCATTTTGCAGGCGGTGTTCAAAAGCACGGCGCATCAGGCGCCGTTTGACTTCGTCTCCAAGAGCTCTGCTATCGCGTCCATCGAGCCGCCTGCCTATGGTTTGCTCCTGCTTGAAGACTATGGTGTTGTCGTTCACACGGAGGACTATATGTGGCCTCAAGACTCCGGCAGACAATTTGGCGCTTGACCTTGGCGGCGCGGCGCGCTTCAAAACGCTTAAACGAATTCAGTTTGGCTGATCAATGGCAATTGACGAGGTATCCGGCCTGATCTCGAGGGTGGCGCTGCGCGACCGCACGGCCTTTGACCGTCTGTATCAATTGACCTCATCGAAACTTTTCGGCGTCTGCCTGCGTATATTGCGTGAACGGACAGATGCAGAGGATGCGTTGCAGGAAATTTATGTGAAAGTCTGGGGCAGGGCCGAGCGGTTCGCGGCAAGCGACGCAAGTCCTGTTTCCTGGCTGGTGGCAATTGCCAGAAATCACTGCATCGACCGCATCCGCGCCCGCAAGGCGCCTTCTGTGAACATTGATGACGCCTTAGAGATTGCCGATGCCGGCATGGATCCAGAGGCAAGTGCGGTGAACAGTGGCGAGGGGGCTCGCATTGACCGCTGCATGGGTGAGCTGGACAAAGACCGGGCGCAGGCTGTGCGCGCCGCCTATGTCGAGGGGCACTCCTATGAGGATTTGGCACGGCGCTTCAATGTGCCGCTCAACACAATGCGAACCTGGCTGCGCCGCAGCCTGCTGAAACTGAAAGAGTGTTTGGAGAAATGAAGCGCGCGCTTGAAGACACAATGCCGGAAGGCGGCGATGACCTCATCGCAGCTGAATACGTGCTTGGCGTCCTTAATGGCGCGGAGCGCGAGGCTGCGGCTTTGCGCGTGCAGAACGAGCGCGGCTTTGCGCGGCTTGTCGATCAATGGACGATAAGATTATCACCGCTTGATGACGCCTATGAGGACGCCGCGCCGCCCGCCTCGATCAAGAAAACCTTGGACGAAAGGCTGTTCGCCGGGTCCGGCGCTTCGGCGCCAAGCTTCTGGCAGAGCCTGAACCTGTGGCGCGCATTGACCATCGGCGCTCTCGCCGTCGCCGCCATCTCCCTCGCGCCAAATTTCCGCCAGCCGGAGCCGCAGGTCGCGCAGCTGCCGCCGCTTGTCGCCCCAATGCAGGCGACGGACACGGGCGAGGTGCGCTTTGTGGCGCTGTATCAGCCGGGATCCGATGAAATCCGCATCTCCCGCGTCAAGTCGGAAAAGGGCGCGGACAAGGATTACGAGTTGTGGCTGGTCGATGACGGGGCAAAGCCGGTGTCGATGGGAGTCATTCCAGATCAGGGCGAAGTCCGGCTGAAAGTGAAGCCCGAGCTGGTCAAGCTGATTGATTCCGGAGATGCGTTCGCGGTTTCCGTCGAGCAGGCCGGCGGCTCGCCGACCGGCGAGGCACTTGGACCTGTCATTGCAGTTGGGGCGACCAAGGAAATTTGAATTCGCTTAACACTCGGCGGATACGGGTGTATTATGGGAGATATGCCGAGGCTGTCCATCCATGATAAGAGTAGCAGCAGCCCTGTTGACGTTAGGCCTCCTAGCCGGTCCCGCCGCCGCCTCCGAGGAAATCCGGTTTTTTGGCAAGTCGGTTATGTTCTCCGCCAACACCATCACCAGCAATCTGCTGCAGTCGAATGAGCACAGGGTCCTGATCAAAGCATTGCGCTCCGTCGGCCTGGAACAGCCGCTGCTGCACCGGGGTCTCTACACATTGTTCGCCCCGGACGACGCGGCCTTCGCCAAACTGCCGGCGGACTACTCCGAATCGATCTTCCGGCGGGTGAACCGCAGTGAAATAGCGAAACTTCTCGCGTGCCATATTGTTGCCGAAGGCGAACTGGCGGGCCGGAAGCTGCTGGACAGACTGAAGTCCGGCGGGCCTCTGACGCTCAAGACGCTGGGCGGCTGCATGCTTCGCCTCGAATTCAGGCGCGGCGCATTGATGATAGCGGACGAAACCGGCAATCAAGGCAAAGTCCTTGAGGCCGATATCTTGCAGAGTAACGGAATAATTCAGCTGATAGACCGCGTTCTTGTGCCAAGGACATGACTTGGAACAGCAAATCCGTATTCAAAAAAATAGCTAACAATTCCTGAAACTCTTTTCGCCATCTCTGCGTTGTAGCTGTTGTCCCCGCTTGGGGATGATCCATTCAAACCAAACGGAGAGATCTAATGTTTAAGAAATCCCTTATCGCCTCGGCTGTGGCCGCATCCTTCGCATTCTCTGCATTCGCCGGCCCGATGGTTGGCGGCGCGGAAATGTTCGCTGAAAAGAACATCGTCGAGAACGCGATGAACTCCAAGGACCACACCACTTTGGTCGCCGCCGTCGCTGCGGCAGGCCTTGTTGACACACTGAAGGGCGCAGGCCCGTTCACCGTGTTCGCTCCGGTCAACGCCGCATTTGACGCCCTGCCAGCCGGCACGGTCGACACGCTGTTGAAGCCCGAGAACAAGGACCAGCTGACCAAAATCCTCACCTGCCATGTTGTTGCTGCCAAGGCAATGTCCGACGCAGTCATGAAGATGGTCGCTGACGATGGCGGCGCGCACAAGGTCAAGACTGTCGGCGGCTGCGAGATCACGCTGAAGCTCGACGGCAAGATGGTGACCGTGACGGACGAAAGCGGCGGCGTTGCCAATGTGACGATCGCTGACGTTGAGCAGTCAAATGGCGTCATTCACGTCATCGACAAGGTTCTGCTCCCGAAGTCGTGATTTCTGCTTGACGAGTCAGGCAGCTAAAATCACCCCGAAGAGTAACTGCCTGTGCCCGTCCGCGGTTTTCGGTTCCGCGGACGGGACCTTCTTTGGAGACTGACATGAATCGCCGCGAGCTTCTCAAGACCACATTTCTCACCCTAGGCGCGCTTGCCGTCCCATTCGCCGCCAGCCGGTTTTTCGGACTGACCTCAACCGCCGCCGCCATGACTGGAAAATTTGAAGTGGAAAAGACCGAAGAGGAATGGCGCAAGGTTCTCACCGACGCGCAGTTCCGCGTGCTGCGCCAGGAAGACACCGAGCGCCCCGGCACCAGCGCGCTGCTCGAAGAAAAGCGCAAGGGCCTGTTCCACTGCGCCGGCTGTGATCTGCCTGTCTATTCTTCCGAGGCAAAATATGAATCCGGCACCGGCTGGCCAAGCTTCTGGGAGGCCCTGCCCGAGGCCATCGGCGACAAGGAGGACGATTCCCTCTTCACCGCCCGCACCGAAATCCACTGCCGCCGCTGCGGCGGCCATTTCGGCCACATGTTCGACGACGGCCCGCAGCCAACCGGCAAACGGCATTGTCTGAACGGCGTGGCGCTGAATTTCAAAGTGGCTTGACGCAGAAGCGTCGGGTTTGACAAGGATAGCCTTCATCATTATCACGCCCCGTTTCCGGTCTGAATCTTTGAATTCCAAGGGACGTACAGGGCGTGTGGTCCTGCCGTTTGGGACTAACCTGTATGGGTGTGGCTCGCCACACGCCCTGCAACGGCTTTTTGCCCGGGCTAGCGCGAGGGGCGCTTTCGGTAAAAGCGCCGCAGGGCCAGGAGGGACATGGCTAAGGGACTCCGCCCGCTGGGATAACCACACCCGGCTGCCATAGGCCGCCCGCTCCCCCGAATGCCGGTTGATCACCCGGTCCCATGAGAGCGGCGGGGCCAGTCTGCGCCAATGTGCAGGGCATTGGATAAAATGTGTTGCGCTTTTCGATCAAGCCATTGATATTGAACGATATTATGTTCCAAAATGACCGGTTCTATGCCCATTTGATAAGCAGGAGGTCGCTTTTCACATGTCGGGCCAGAAATCTTCATCAAGAATTTGATTGAGCGAATATGGGCACTCGCCGGGAAACGCCTCTGCGGGCAATCCCGTCTCCAGCGCCGCTCTCTTCTTGGCCGCAAGATGTGCCTTCTCCACTCCGGACGCGAGCGTTTCGCTCAAGCTGGGGCTGTCCTCAATCAAAACGCCGATCTCTTCACGCGCCGAGAAAATCGAAAGCCTCCAGCTTTTGGAGCGGCGGGTTGGCTGGAACTGCCACTTGAGAAGATGCGCGATGAGACGCTGCAGCTGGCTCATCAATGACTTCCGGTCGCTCCGTCCCAAGCTCTCAATCTCCTCGGCGACATTCTCAATATCGAGCTGATCAAACTTGCCCTCGCGGATCAGCGCAGACTGACCCGCCGACCAGAGATAAAAGTCGCTGTCATACGTGGCGAGATGCTGTTTGGGCGTGTGCTTGTTCATGATGAAAGGAATAACATGAAAGGGCCTGCCGCTCAATTGACCGACGCGGGCCTTTCGCGTTTTTCCAACAGAGGGCGTCTGGCCGGTTACCTGCCCATGGCGCGATATGCTATGAAACGAAAATGACTGAAGCCCATCATTCGCACATCTGGCCCGGCGTGCCATTGGCGCTTGCGTCCGCCGCTTTGTTTGGCGCGGCAATGCCTTTGTCGAAAGTCCTGCTCGGCAGTGTCGATCCGCAGATATTGGCCGGCCTGCTCTATCTCGGTGCGGGCATCGGCCTTCTGTCTGTTCATGCGGGGCGGTTTGCGCTTGGCCTTCCGGCCGCCGAAGCCCCGCTGCGGCGCTCTGATATGCCATGGCTGGCGGCGATCGTGCTGTTTGGCGGCGTGCTCGGGCCGCTGCTTTTGATGCTTGGGCTTAACCGGACGGACGCGGCGTCGGGTTCGTTGCTGCTCAATCTGGAAAGCATTGCCACCATGGCTATCGCTTGGCTGTGGTTCAAGGAAAATGTCGACCGCCGCCTGCTCCTCGGGGCCGCCGTCATCGTTTTGGGTGTGATAATCCTTTCCTATGAAGGCAAGAGCGCCGCGCTCAATCTCGGAGCGGTTCTCGTCGCAGGCGCATGCCTGTCATGGGGCGTCGACAACAATCTCACCCGCAAACTCTCCGCGTCCGATCCGGTGCTGATCGCCATGACGAAGGGATTGGCGGCTGGCGCAGTCAATCTTGGGATAGGTCTCGCACGCGGCGGAACTTTGCCGGCATTTGACGTTGCCGGTGCTGCGGCGCTTGCCGGTTTTTTTGGTATCGGCGTCAGTTTGGTCTTGTTTGTGCTGGCGCTGCGGCATCTGGGAACGGCGCGCACCGGGGCCTATTATTCGCTGGCCCCATTCATTGGCGCGGCGGTGTCGATCCTGTTCCTCGGCGATGATCTCTCGGTGAAATTGGCCGCCGCTGCCATCCTGATGGCCATCGGCCTCTGGCTGCATCTGACAGAGCGGCACGAGCATGCCCACGGTCATGACGATCTGGAGCATGAGCACGCGCATGTTCATGACCAACATCACCAGCATGGGCATAAGGGGCCTGTGACCGAGCCGCATTCACATGCGCACAGCCACAAAGGGCTGCGCCATTCACATGCGCATTATCCGGACCTGCATCACAGGCACGGCCACGGTTAGACGACCGGCGAAAAATCAATCGCCTTGAACACCGCCGCCTGCAAATCTTCCAGCCCGGCAGCCTTCTCCGACGAGGTCACCACCACCTCAGGAAACGCCGCCGCGCGTTTGCGGATTTTCTCCAACGTGTCCGCAACCAGCGCCGGGATTTTCGACATGTGGATTTTGTCCGCTTTGGTCAAAACGATCTGATACGACACCGCCGCCTTGTCCAAGAGCGTCAAGACTTCCTCATCGTTCTTCTTGATCCCGTGCCGCGCATCGATCAAGAGGAACACCCGCTTCAACGTCACACGCCCCTGAAGGTAGCTGAACACCAGCTCGGTCCATTTATCGACCTGGTCCTTCGGCGCTTCGGCGTAGCCGTAACCCGGCATGTCAACCAGCGTCATCGGCGGCAAGTCCTGCATCGTGCCGGAATAGCCGTCGGGCACGAAGAAGTTCAGCTCCTGCGTCCGGCCCGGCGTGTTGGAGGTCCGCGCGAGGCCCTTCTGCCCGGTCAGCGCGTTGATCAGCGAGGATTTGCCGACATTTGAGCGGCCGGCGAAGGCGATCTCCGGCGGGCCTTCCGGCGGCAGGAACCGCATGGAGGGCACGCCCTTGATGAAAATCCAGGGACGCGAGAACAGGCGGCTGTCGCCGCCCGGAAGCTTTTCCGCGCTCACGCCGCCTTCGGCTTTGGCTTGAACAGCCCGACCAGATTGTCCCACAGCTCGATCTTCGCGCCATTGCGCTTCATGATATAGCCTTGCTGGAGGATCGACAGGAAATTGTTCCAGGCCCAGTAGATGATGAGCCCGGCCGGGAATGTCGCCATCATGAAGGTGAACATGATCGGCATCCAGGTGAAGATCATCGCCTGCGTCGGGTCCGGCGGCGTCGGGTTCATCCGCATCTGCAGGAACATGGTGACGCCCATCAGCAGCGGCCATACTCCGATGGCGAGGAACGCCGGCACACCGAACGGCAGCAGGCCGAAAAAGTTGAACACGGATGTCGGGTCCGGCGCGGCAAGATCATGAATCCAGCCATAGAACGGCGCGTGGCGCATTTCGATGGTGACATAGATGACTTTGTAGAGCGAAAAGAACACCGGGATTTGCAGTAGAACCGGCCAGCAGCCGGCCACCGGATTGATCTTCTCGGTCTTATAAAGCTCCATCATCGCCTGCTGCTGCTTCTGCTTGTCGTCGGCGTATTTTTCCTTGATTTCCATCATCTTCGGCTGCGCCGTTTTCATATGCGCCATGGAGACATAGGACTTGTTGGCGAGCGGGAAAAAGATCAGCTTGACGATGACGGTCGTGGCCAGTATCGCCAGGCCGAAATTGCCGAAGAATTTGTAGAGCGTGTCAATCAGCGTGAACATCGGCTTGGTGATGAAGTAGAACCAGCCCCAGTCGATCATGCGGTTGAACTGGAGAATCTTGAGACCGCTCTCATAGGCATTGATCTTGTCCACCTCTTTTGCACCGGCGAAGAACAGGTTTTCCACTGTTTCGGAAGCCCCGGGCGCGATCGTCACCGGATCGGACAGGAAGTCGGACTGATAACGCGGGCGGCCGTCGTCAAAGTAAGAAAAGCGTGTCTGAAACGGCTGTTTGCTTGACGGAATAAGCGCCGCCGCCCAATATTTGTCGGTGATGCCGAGCCAGCCTTCGCTGGCTTTAGCAGGCTTGAATTCCTTGTCTTTTTCGATAGCCGAATATTTCCATTCCTGCAATCCGGCCTCGCCGACATAGCCGATCAGACCCTCATGCAGCACATAAACAGCCTGCGTCACCGGCTTTTCAAACCGCGTCACCCGGCCATAAGGCGACAGCGCCACCGGCGAAGCGCCCGTGTTGGCCACCGAATCCGAGACGGTGAACATATATTCATCGTCCACCGCAATGGTGCGCTTGAAGGCAAGCCCTTTGTCGTTGGAATAAGTCAGCGTCACCGGGGTCGTGGGCGTCAGCGCCGCATTGCCGCTCACCTGCCAATCGGTGTCCTTTCCGGGCAGCGCGCCCGCCGCCGCATTTTCGGCATAGCCGAGCTCGGCAAAGTAGCCGCCCGCCATGTCCTGCGGCGACAGAAGCTTGATGGCGGGCGAGGTCTTCGCCACTTCCTCGCGGAACTTATTCAGCACAATATCGTCAAACCGCGCGCCCTTCAGGTTGATGGAGCCGGAAAGCGCGGGCGTGTCGATGACAACCCGCTTCGTCGCGGCCAGCGCCGCCTCGCGTGTGAGAGCGGGATTGGCAGGCGCGCCCGCGTCCGCCGCTGGGGCCGCGCCATTGGCAGGCGCGGCGACCGGCGATGTGCCCTTGGCGGCCTGCTCCTTTTGCACCCGCTCCAGCTCGACGCGCTGAATCTCGCGCTCAGCGGCGATCTTCGGGCTCATGTAAAATACCTGCCAGAGCGCCAGGATCATGACCGACAAAGCGATCGTGATGTAAAAATTGCGGTTATTCTGCATCTTGCTTCCGGTATCTGGGGCCGCGGATACGGCGCTTCAATTCTTCCGCCAATTCGAGGAACGGCGCATGCAGCACATCACGGCGCGCGACGATCACATAGTCACTCTTGGCATCCATGTCCACGGCGGCATGAACGCGCATCGCTTCGCCGAGCCGTCGGCGGATACGGTTGCGCACAACCGCGTTGCCGCACTTTTTTGAAACGGTCAGGCCGACACGCCCATGGATCCCGCCGTCCTCATACCTGCGCGCTTCCAGTAAAAACAGCGGTCCGCGACGCTTTTCCCCAGCGCGGACGGACAAAAACCCGGCCCGCTTTTGAATGCGCCCGGGTTTTGAAGTCTTTTTCGTTGTTTTCACCGGGATTGTCTCCGGCGTCTTATGTTCAGGCCGAAAGCTTTTTGCGGCCATGGGCGCGGCGGGCTGCGATGACCTTGCGGCCGCCGGCGGTCGCCATGCGGGCGCGGAAGCCATGACGGCGGGCCCGCACGAGCTTGGATGGTTGGTAGGTGCGCTTCATTTATTTAAACACCGCGGTGTGCGGCCCTTCTTGATTCTGTCAGTGAACAGGAGCGGTTTGGCCTTTGTTTGTGTCTTGAGACGTATTGCGGCCTGACAAACGTGGCGGCTCTATAGAAAGAAGACGCCGGGAAGTCAATCAGGCGGCGAAATCAGCGCGTTGCCCGCCTCACGCCAAGGTGAGAGGCGGTTCATGGGGCGTCAATTCAGCGTGAAAGCTCCAGAACTTTGTTGAACTTTAAGCCTTTGCGCCACATGTGGGGGAAATGGAAACTCAAACTCTCACTCAGGCACATATTTCACGCCGCCAGCTGATCCTTGGCTCAGCCGCGCTGTTTGCCATCCCGCTGATGCCGGATGCCGCCAGTGCCGCTTCGGCTTTGACCGCATTCACGCCCTCCGGCAGCGGCGGATTTGACCATTCCGCGTTCAACAGTGTGTTGAGCGGCGCGGTTGTTCCTGACGCCGAAGGCTATAACCGCGTGAACTACAAGGCCCTGAAAGGTGAGTCAGCTTCCCTTAAGGCCGCCCTTGCCCAGATGCAGGCGGCGATCCCTTCCTCCTTCTCTAAAGCCGAGGCCAAAGCCTTCTGGATCAATCTCTACAATGCCAAGACACTTGATGTTGTTTTGGACCGCTACCCGGTAGCGTCGATCAAGAAAATCAATCTCGGCGGCGGCGGACTGTTTGGCTCGGGGCCATGGTCTGCGAAAATCCTCAACCTTGAAGGACAGGAATTGTCGCTCGACGACATTGAACACCGCATCCTTCGCCCTTTGTTCAACGACCCCATGGCGCATTACGCGCTGAACTGCGCCTCATACTCCTGCCCGAACCTGTCGGCGTCAGCGTTTACCGCGAAGAACAGCGCGGCGCTGACGCGGGCAGGCGCCGAAGCCTACATCAATCATCCACGCGGCGTCAGCGTTGACGGCGCCGCCATCACCGCATCGAAAATCTATACATGGTATGGCGCGGACTTTGGCGGCAAATCGAAGCTGAAGGCGCATTGGAAGAAATTCGCCGCGCCGCAGAAAGCCGCAGCGATTGATGCGGCGCGGTCGGTCGGTTTCAGCTATGACTGGCGGCTGAACGATGTCTGAGGGTGGGGCTTTATTGAACGAACCAGCGCGCACGGAGACGAAAGCCAAGAGCGGCCTGTGGCGGCTCGTGCCCATTGGCGTCATTCTGGCCGGCCTCGCGCTAAGCTATGCCTTTGGCCTGCAGGACTACTTGTCCCTGTCCTATCTCAGCGACAGCCGTGCCGCGCTGAAGGCCTATGTCGGAGAAAATTACCTTCTGTCCGCCGCCATGTTCATCGCCGTTTACATCGCCGCCGTGGCATTCTCGCTGCCTGCCGCAACGATCCTCACCGTGTTCGGCGGCTTCCTGTTCGGCTGGCTGGCCGGCGGGATGATGGTGGTGGTCGCCGCGACCATCGGCGCCTGCATCCTGTTTCTCGCGGCGCGCTCGGCCTTTGGCGGCTTTCTGCGCGACAAGGTCGGCGGCCGCGCGGCGGCGCTGGCGGAGGGGTTCAAAAAGGACGCCTTCTCCTATCTTCTGGTGCTGCGCCTCGCGCCGGTGTTTCCGTTCTTTTTCGTCAACATAGCCCCGGCATTGTTTGACGTGACATTGCGCACATTCGCCGCCGCTACGTTTCTTGGCATTATTCCCGGCACCTTTGCCTATGCATTTCTAGGGCAGGGTGTCGATTCCGTGCTCGACGCGGCTCAGAAATCCGGCAAACAGGCCTCGCTCAGTGACCTCGTGACGCCGCAGATCTCGCTGGCCTTCGCCGCGCTCGCCTGCGTTGCCGCTATTCCGATCATCATCAAAAAACTGCGCAAGCCGCCGGCCGGAGAAGTCTGATCGTTCAAATTCTCACTCCTGACATCTGCGTCATCGGCGCCGGCTCCGGCGGGCTGTCGGTTGCCGCCGGCGCGGCCTCGTTCGGCGTATCCGTCGTGATCATCGAAAAGGGCAGGATGGGCGGTGACTGCCTCAACTATGGCTGCGTGCCGTCCAAAGCCTTGATCGCGGCGGGCAAACAGGCTCATGCGCTGCGCCATGGGGCGAAGTTCGGCATTGCGGACGTTGAGCCGCAGGTCGATTTCAAGCGCGTGCACGCCCATATCCACGAAGTGATCGCCAAGATCGCGCCGATGGATTCCGTCGAGCGTTTCACGGCTCTGGGAGTGAAAGTCATCCAGGCCGAGGCCAAGTTCAAAGACGCGGACACAGTGCTGGCAGGTGATTACGAAATCCGCGCCCGCCGCTACGTCATCGCCACCGGCTCCTCCGCCTTTGTCCCGCCGATCAAAGGCCTGAGTAAGATTCCCTTTCTCACCAATGAATCCATCTTCGACCTCACAAGACGCCCCGGCCATCTCGTCGTCATCGGCGGCGGTCCCATCGGCATTGAGCTGGCGCAGGCGCATCACCGGCTGGGATCGAAAGTGACGGTCGTCGAGGCGCAGAAGGCGCTGTCGAAGGACGATCCGGAGCTGACCGCCATCGCGCTCGCCAAAATCCGCGCCGAGGGCATTGTCATTCTGGAAGAGACGCCGGTGCTTTCGGTCGAACAGCGCGGAAAGACCGGCGTGCGCGTCAATATCGGCACAACATCCGGCCCGCAGCAGATTGACGGCACGCACATCCTGGTCGCTGCCGGACGGTCGGCAAACGTCGGCGGCATGGAGCTGGAGAAAGCCGGGATCGAGTATGACCGCAAGGGCGTCAAAGTCTCCTCCAAACTGCGAACCACCAACCGCCGCGTCTACGCCATAGGCGATGTTGCGGGCGGGCTGCAGTTCACCCATGTCGCTGGCTATCATGCGGGCGTGGTGCTGCGCTCCATCCTGTTCCGCCTCCCCGCGAAACAAAGCACCGGTCACATCCCCTGGGCCACTTACACCGACCCCGAAATCGCCCATGTCGGCATGACCGAGGCCGACGCGCGCAAGCTCAATCAGCCGCTCCATATCCTGCGCTGGCCCTACAGCGAGAACGACCGCGCCAGCGCCGAGCGCAAGACCGAGGGCCTCATAAAAATCGTCACCGACAAGAAGGGCCGGATACTCGGAACCTCCATTGTCGGCGCTGGCGCGGGCGAAATGATCTCCATCTATGCGCTGGCCATCTCCAAGAAGCTCAAAGCCTCCGACCTTGCCTCGTTCGTCGCGCCCTATCCGACAATGAGCGAGATTGGAAAACGCGCCGCAACCAGCTATTATGCGCCTCTGGCGCGCAAACCGCTGATCCGGCGGGTCATTTCCTTCCTGCGCCGGTTTGGCTGAAACGGACCCATGAGCGAAACACCGGCAGCAACTGTCACCAACCGCCAAGGCTCCCGCTTTGGCCGCAGCCTTTCGGCCAAGCTGCTGATGATGACAAACGACTTCGTCATGATCGCCGAAGTGCTGACTTTTGACCCCTCCGTGGCCAATTTCCGCATGCGCTGGCTGGAGGAAAGGGTCAACACCGCCGCTGTCGCCGCGCTCGTCTATGTCAACAACGAGACAGGGCTTTTGCCGCGCAAGGTGCAGGACGATATCCTCATGGCGACCGGGGCCAAATCCATCGGCCTGAAAGCCGACGGCGTTTCGCGGCTGCTGGCGATTGAGGAAATGCCGCAGAAGGTCGACCGTCACGTCTATCTGAAACAGACGGGGGTATTTCAATCCATCACCGACGCGTTCGAAACGCTGATCTACGGCGGCGCGCGCGCGATCCGCGTCCACGCGCCCATCGCCGACAGCGCCAAGGAAATCGACCTCGTCATTTCCGATGCGCCGCTCGTCGCCGCCATCTGGGTCTATGCCCGCAACGTTTTCGTCTTGTCCCTGATTATTTCGCTCATCACAGGCGGCCTGCTGTTTCTTGCCCTCAACCGCCTGCTCATCAAGCCGATCCGCAGCATGACGACGAACATGCTGAAATTCGCCGACACGCCGGAAGACAAGGCGCTGGTCATTGCCGACAGCGGGCGCTCGGACGAAATCGGCGTCGCCGAGCGCGAGCTTGGCGGGATGCAGCGCCATCTGCAGGAAGCGCTCAGCGAGCGCAAACATCTGGCCGATCTGGGATTGGCGATCTCCAAAATCAACCACGACATGCGCAACCTTCTCGCTCCCGCCCAGCTGCTTTCCGACCGCCTCGCCGAAACCAAAGACCCCTTGGTGCAGCGCATCGCGCCGCGCATCATGAAGGCGCTCGACCGGGCGGTGACCTATTCCGAAAGTGTCATGGCCTATGGCCGCGCCAAAGAGGCCGCGCCCACCCGCAAGATGACCGCGCTTCGTCCGCTCGCCGCCGATGTGATCGAGCTTTTGGGCCTCGACACCGAAAGCCGTGTTGAAGTCAGCAATCTGATTGAACCTGATGTGATGATCGACGCCGATCCTGACCAGCTGTTCCGCGTGCTCGCAAATCTGTGCCGCAACGCCGCCCACGCCATGACCGCCATGCCGGACCTGCGCAAACCGAGACGGCTGACGATCACCGGCGGCCGCTTGGGCAACACCGCTTTGATCGGCGTCGAAGACACCGGCCCCGGCCTCTCCGCCCCGGCGCGCGAGCATCTCTTTTCGGCGTTCCGCGGCTCCACCCATTCCGGCGGCACCGGCCTTGGCCTCGCCATCGCGCAGGAAATCGTCCGCGCCCATGGCGGAACGCTCGAATTGCGCGACGACCGCGACACCGGCGCGCATTTCGAAATCCGCATCCCCGACCAGCCGGTCTCGATCAGCGAATGGAAACAGCGCAAGACCGGCGCTTCCCCCGCCTGAACGCCGCTTAGGCTTTTTCAGCCAGCCATCTTGCTTTTGCCGGAATGACCGATTATTCACCCCCGCAGCACAGCCTTGGCTGTCAGTGCGCGCCCTTAGCTCAGCTGGATAGAGCACCAGACTACGAATCTGGGGGTCAGGAGTTCGAATCTCTTAGGGCGCGCCAATTAATTGTTCGCACAAAATCAGTCTGAACCGTTTTTTCCGCTGTACCATGTCCCCTTGCCTGTCCCCACCTGCGTCAAATTGTTTGCGCCGACCAGCGCAACCAAATGCTTCTTGACCGTATTCCGGTTTGCGCCGGTCAGGTTGACAATCTCTCCAATCGTAATGCGCCCTCTTTCTTTGACGGCATCCAGAATTTGCAGCGACAGTTCCGGCATCGCTCCAAGGATCAGGCGCTCACGCTCAACTTTCTTCTCCAGCCGCCGTTTTTGCTGTTGCAGCGCGCGCAGGAAATAGGCCGTCCATGGCTGCCAGTCAGGCTCGGCGCTCCCGATACTCTTCTGCGTCTGGCGCAGGGCCAGATAATAGCCTTCCTTGCTGTTCTCTATCACGCTTTCCAAGGATGAATAGGCCACGTAAGAATAGCCGCTGCGCATCAGTATCAGCGTCGTCAACGCACGCGAAAGCCTGCCGTTGCCATCCTGAAACGGATGAATTTCCAGGAACACGACTGTGAAAACGGCAATGACCAGCAGCGGGTGCAGGTTCTGCGAGGTGAGCGCGCCGCGCGTCCATGCGTCAAGTTCGTTCATGCGCCTCGGCGTGTCGAATGGCGTCGCCGTTTCGAAAATGACGCCAATCTCTTTTCCGTCAGCGTCGAAGGCGCTGACATGGTTGGCGAGCGTCTTGTAACAGCCGCGGTGGCGCTCGTCCTTAGTGCTGAAGGCCAAAAGATCTCGGTGCAGCTGAAGAATATGGTTCTCCGTCAGGTCGATTGCGTCGAAATGCGCGAATATGGTCTCCATGACCTGCGCATATCCGGCGACTTCCTGTTCGTCGCGCGTCGCTAAGGATTTGATTTCAAGGTTGGCGAGAAGCTGTCCGACCTGCGTGTCAGTAAGTCTGCTCCCCTCTATGCGGGTGGACGAGCCGATGCTCTCGATGGTGGCAACGCGGCGCAGCGCCTTCAGCCGCTCTGGCGCAAGCGTCCCCAACGCGCGCCACGCGCCCTTGAACTCATCGATTTCACTGACGAGAGCAAGGATTTCCAGAGTGATTTTCAACGATTCGGTTTTGAAAGCCATACCCGTTTTCTTACCCATAAATACCCATATAAGCAAGACTATAGCTCAGATACCCGCAAATATACCCATAAATACCCAAAAACATCACCTCTTTAGCCAATTGGAAAACCATCCCCCGCGCGGGTGATGCGCGCCCGCGCATCTCCGCTAGTCTCGCCGTCAGACACGCTTGGCTCAGGAGGCTCACATGAAGCGGCTCGCTTTTGTTTTCGGCGCAATCGCGGTTCTAGCGATGACAAGTTTGGCCGACGCCGTGCCGAAGCGCTCCAACGGTGGAACGTGCGACTCGACCGGCACGCAGCGCAAGACCGGAACCGACGATCAGGGCAACAAGCTCGACTGTCTCTGGGACACCTGCACCTTCACCGAATGCGGCACCAGCGGCGGCGAGATCAGCAGCTGCGTAAAAAAGACCGAATTTTCCAATGCCCGCGACTGCAAGGCCGCCGCAGTGCGTCCGGGCATCAAAGGAACGAGGATTCCCGGCCTGAAAAATGGCGCCAAACTCTTGAAGCAATAGTTTCCGGCGCTGACCATCGTCCTATTGGCAGCGCGCCGCGGAATGCCTAGGCTCCATTCCCTTGAAATGGAGCCGCAGCATGACCTTCACCGCCCTCGTTGTCGACCGCGCCGAAGACGGAGCAATTTCGCAATCCGTCATTGAACTGCCGGACACGGCGCTGCCGGAGGGCGATGTGACGGTCGCGGTCGAATACTCGACGGTCAATTACAAGGATGGGCTCTGCATCACCGGGCAGGGCGGCCTCGTGCGGACTTTTCCGCATGTGCCGGGCATCGATTTTTCTGGAACAGTGGAGACGTCCTCAGACAGCCGCTACAGGCCCGGCGACCGCGTGATCCTCACCGGCTGGCGCGTCGGCGAAGTGCGCTGGGGCGGCTATGCGTCAAAGGCCCGGGTCATGGCGGACTGGCTGGTGCCGCTGCCCAAGGCTCTGACAACGCGCCAGGCGATGGCGGTCGGCACGGCGGGTCTCACCGCCGTTTTGGCTTTGCAGGCGCTCGAGGCGCACGGGCTGACACCGGACAAGGGCGAGGTTCTGGTCACCGGCGCAGCCGGCGGCGTCGGCTCTGTCGCCGTCGCGCTCCTTGCAAACGAAGGCTATCAGGTAGCCGCCGTCACGGGGAGGCCGGAAACCGAGGCCTATCTCAAAGGCCTCGGCGCAAGCCGCATCCTCCCGCGCGCAGAATTGGCCGAAACCGTCAAGCGCCCGCTGGAAAGTGAAGCTTGGGCTGGCTGTATCGACGCTGTCGGCGGTTCGATGCTGGCGCGGGTGCTGGGGCAGATGAAGTATGGCGGCTCGCTCGCCGCTGTCGGCCTTGCCGGCGGCACGGCACTCCCGGCCACCGTCATTCCGTTCCTTTTGCGCGGCGTGAACCTTCTCGGCATCGATTCCGTGATGCAGCCTTATGCAAACCGCGTTCGGGCGTGGAACCGGGTTGTCTCCGGGCTTCCCATGCAGAAGCTGGAGGCGATGGTCAGTGAAATAGGTCTTGCCGATTTGCCGCGTGTTGGGCCGGAAATTCTGGCGGGCGCGGTCAAGGGGCGGCTTGTGGTCAAACTCTAGATTATCCGTCGGGCGCGTGATAGGGCGCGGCCTGCCCACTGGAATCCCCGCCATGACCAATGTCCACCGCATCGGCCTCGCCCGCGACCTCTATCTGCGCGGCCAGACCGGCAAGCCGATCCGCATCGGCCTGATCGGCTGCGGCGAGATGGGCACGGACATTCTGAGCCAGGTCGCGCACATGCAGGGCATCGTCGTGGCCGCCGTCGCCGACACCCGGCAGGGGCGCGTGTCAAAGGCTTCGGAAATGGCTACGGGCGATGCGGGTCGAGTGAAAAACTGTGACGGCGCCGCCGCAATGATGTCCGCAATTGAGTCTGGCCACCTCGGCGCAACAGCCGATGCAACCCTTGTCGCGCAGAATCCGCTGATTGATGTCGTCATCGACGCGACAGGCCGCCCCGGCGTCGGCGCCGAAATCGGCCTGATGGCGATGCAGCATGGCAAACATTTGGTGATGATGAACGTCGAAGCCGATGTGACCATCGGCGCCTATCTGAAACACGAGGCGGACCGGCTCGGCGTCGTCTACACGCTCGGCGCGGGCGACGAGCCGTCGGCCTGCATGGAGCTGATCGAATTTGTCTCGGCGCTCGGCCATACGATTGTCTCGGCCGGCAAAGGCAAGAACAATCCGCTCAACCATGACGCGACGCCCGACATGTATGAGGAGGAGGCCCGCCGCCGCAACATGAACCCGCGCATGCTGGTAGAGTTTGTCGACGGCTCCAAGACCATGGTCGAAATGACCGCCATCGCCAACGCCACAGGATTGATCCCCGATGTTCCGGGCATGCACGGCCCGTCGGCCACGAAGGAGCAGCTCAACAAGGTGCTCATTCCCAAGGAAGATGGCGGCTTGCTGTCGCGCAAAGGCGTGGTGGACTTCTCCATCGGCAAGGGCGTCGCCCCCGGCGTCTTCGTCGTCGCCGAAATGCGCCATGCCCGCATCCGCGAGCGGATGGAGGATCTGAAAATGGGCGAGGGACCCTATTTCACCTTCCACCGGCCCTATCACCTCACCAGCCTCGAAGTGCCGCTCTCCTGCGCCCGCGCCGTGCTCTACGGCAAGGCCGACATGGTGCCGCTGTCAAAGCCGGTCGCCGATGTCTGCGCGCTGGCCAAACGCGACCTGAAGCCCGGCGAATTGTTCGACTGCATCGGCGAATATATGTACCGCGCCCACAACATGACCTGCGTGGACGCGCGCGCCGCCAATGCCGTGCCGTGCGGCCTGATCGAGGGCGGTAAAGTCACCGCGCCGATCCGCAGGGGCGAACTCATCACCTATGCCAACGCCGCGCCCGACGCGTCCGCCAAAATAGTCGAGCTGCGCCGCAGGCAGGACGAAATGCTGGCGTCTTGACCCGAGTTGGGCATTTATTCATGTGTTGAATAATTGCCCAACCGTGTTACGGTCGCTACAAAGGGTGGCGCGTCAATCAACATGAGCCTGCGTTCGGAAACTGGCAATAACCGTCTGGACGATGCGGCGCGCGCGGGCTGGCTCTATTATATTGCGGGCAACACTCAGGAGGAGATCGCCGCCAAGCTTGGCGTCTCGCGCCAGTCGGCGCAGCGGCTTGTTTCGCTGGCCATGTCCGAGGGCCTCGTCAAAGTGCGGCTCGACCACCCGATAGCCAACTGCCTAGAACTGGCCGAACGGCTGAAATCGGCCTTTGCGCTGGATTTCGCCGAAGTCGTGCCGAGCGACGCCAATTCCACATCGACGACAATCGGCGTTGCGGAGGCCGCAGCCGGACAGATCGAAAAGTGGCTGCGCTCGCCGCAGCCGATCATCATGGCCATAGGCACCGGCCGCACGCTGAGGGCGGCGATTGAGCAGCTGCCCAAAATGGACTGCCCGCAGCACCGCATCGTCTCGCTCACCGGGAACATCACGCCTGACGGCTCGGCGGCCTATTACAATGTCATCTTCAATCTGGCTGACAAAGTGAAGGCCCGCGCCTTCCCAATGCCGCTGCCGGTCTTCGCCACCTCGCGCGAGGAGCGGGACCTCTTGCACCAGCAGCCCATGATCAGGACGACGCTCGACCTCGCCGCCAAAGCCAATGTCACCTTTCTCGGCATAGGCGAGCTGAATGACGAAGCGCCGCTGCATGAGGACGGGTTTATCAGCGCTGATGAACTGAAGGCCCTGCAAAAGAGCGGCGGCGTTGGCGAAATTGTCGGATGGTCCTATGACCGCGAGGGCCGCATTATCGAGGGCATGTCCAACGACCGCGTCGCCTCCGCCCCCATTCCATCGCGCGACAAATCTCTGGTCATCGCCATTGCCAAGGGCGAGAAAAAACTCCCCGGCATCGCCGGCGCGATCAAGCGGCGCATCATCAACGGCTTGATCACCGACGAGCTGACCGCCGAAGCGCTGCTGGCGGAATAGGCATTGCCTCTTGTTGCGGGCTCGCGTCTCGTATTATCTGGTTGGCATTGTTGCGCCGTTGAGGCGCTCATGCAAAGGAACCGGCAGGCTTGTCTTCGACCCGTCCATACTGTGCCGCTGCCGACTGGGGCACCAGCAATCTGCGCCTCTGGCTGCTCAGGCCGGACGGTTCGCCGATACGGGAGCTCCGCAGCGAGGAGGGCCTGACCAAGGTCGCAGACCGGAATTTCGCCGGCGTTCTGGACAGCAAGCTGCTCGAGCTTGGAGCGCCGGAAGATCTGCCTGTCATCATCTGCGGCATGGCCGGTTCGCGCCAAGGCTGGGTGGAAGCGCCCTATGTTGAAGCTCCCGCAGCGCTGGCCGACGTCCTCCAGCATGCCATCCGCGCGCCGCATCCCGCGCGCGATGTCCGCGTCCTGCCAGGCATAGCGCAGAACGGCGGCAGCCATCCCGACGTGATGCGCGGTGAGGAGACCCAGCTGCTTGGCCTCGGTGAGCGCGCGGGCGAACGAACGGTCTGCATGCCCGGCACACATTGCAAATGGGTCAGCCTTGACGGAAGCCGCGTCACCGGCTTCACCACGTTTTTGACCGGTGAGCTGTTCAATCTGTTTTCCAGCGCCTCGCTTCTGCGCCACAGCGTCGATCCGGCGGCGCGCGTTATGCCGGACAATGCGGATTTTCTGCAGGCGTGCCGCGAGCTGACCGCCGAGCCGGATCAGCTGCCCGCGCGTCTGTTCTCGATCCGCGCCGCCAGCCTGCTGCAAGGACTGACGCCGCCGCGCGCCAGCGCCGTTTTGTCCGGCATGCTGATCGGCGCGGAAATCGGCGCGGCGCGCAAGAGTTTTCAGTCTGCCAACCTTGTTCTCGTAGGAGCAGGCCGGTTGGGCCAGCTCTATGAAACCGCGCTCGCAATGGCAGGCTTTGCCGTAGAAATTGCCGAAGCGGAAGGCCTTGTGCGCTCCGGACTGTTTGCGGCGGCCAATTCGTTCTGGCCGTCTCCTGTTTCCAGCGCCGCCTGACCGCCAGCCGCTGGAGCCCAGTCCTTGTCTTTCCCAAGCCCAAGGTTTTGCGCTTTTTGTGCGTTCGCAAGGGCATATTCGCCGACACGGCCCAAGTGAAAAATTCTGTCATGACGTAGCGTAAATCTTGTTGACAGCCTATTGGTTCCGTGCAAAAAATTTCATACGCTGAAAAAAATATCAAATTTTCGACGGCGTGATGGGAGTGGCCTGTGCTGACAAACGGCATGCTGCGTGATGACGAGACCTCGCTGGCGACGCGCGCAGCCTGGCTGCATTACGCCGGCGGGCTGACGCAGTCGGATGTCGCCAAACGGCTGGGGCTGACCAGCCTTAAGGCGCACCGTCTCATCACCAAGGCCAATCAGGACGGGCTGGTCAAAGTCTATATTGACGGCGAAGTGTCGGAATGCGTCGCGCTTGAAAACCGGCTGATGCAACTTTTCGGCCTGTCGCACTGCGAAGTCGTGCCGGATTTTGACTCTGACGATCTGCCGCTCCGCGCGCTCGGCATGGCGGGCGCGCAGTTTTTGAAGCGCGAAATCGAGAAAGGCGAGGAGGCGCTGATCGGCGTCGGCCATGGCCGCACGCTGGCCGCGAGCGTTGACTATATGCCGCGAACAAATGCCGGAAAGACGCGTTTCGTCTCGCTGTTGGGCGGATTGACCCGCAAATTCTCCGCCAATCCACATGATGTGATCCACCGGCTCGCCGAGCGCACGGGCGCGGAGGCCTATGTCATGCCGGTGCCGTTCTTCGCCAACACGGTGGAGGACCGCGAAGTGCTGCTTGGGCAAAAAGGCGTCAGCGACGTGTTTGACCTCGCCAAGTCGGCGCACCTGCTTGTTGTCGGCATCGGCACAGCGGAGCCGGAAGCCTCGCTTGTGTCGACCGGCATGATCGAGAAGAGCGAAATCGGCGAGATCAAGCGCGACGGCGGCGCGGGCGAGCTGCTGGGGCATTTTTTCAACGACAAGGGCGCGCCGGTGGAGACGCTGCTCTCGGAGCGCACGCTGTCGCTCGGCCGCGATGACCTGAAAGACCGCCGCATCGTCGCCATCGCCGGCGGCAAGGTGAAGGTCCGCGCCATAAAATCCGTGTTGGAGAGCCGCTATCTCTCCGGATTGATCACAGACGAGCGCACGGCACTGGCGCTCGTGGAGCAACAGCCGGTCGGGTAGCCGGCGCAGTATCGAACCCAAACTACCCTTGAGGAGGAAAAGACCATGTATGATAAAGAGAAAGACCTTGTGAGCGCATTCCTGCGCGGACAGGTGGACCGCCGCGGCCTGATCAAGGGTCTGGGCGCCATGGGCCTCAGCGCCAGCACGGCTGGTGTCTTGCTGAATATGGGCGCCACCCAAGCGCTCGCAGCCGACTTTGACTGGATGGCGCACAAGGGCAAGAGCCTGAAGCTCCTGCTCAATAAGCACCCCTATGCCGACGCCATGATCGCCAACCTTGAGAATTTCAAGGCGATGACCGGCATTGAAGTGACTTACGATGTGTTCCCAGAAGATGTGTATTTCGACAAGGTGACGGCGGCGCTGTCGTCCTCCTCGCCGGAATATGACGCCTTCATGACCGGCGCTTACATGACCTGGACCTACGGCCCGGCCGGCTGGTGCGAGGACCTCAATCAATGGATCAAGGATCCGGCCAAGACCAACCCGAACTATGCCTGGGATGACGTGCTCCCCGGCGTGAAAGCCTCCTGCGCCTGGAACGGCAAACCGGGCGGCGCGCTCGGCTCAGAGGACGCCAAGCAATGGTGCATTCCATGGGGCTACGAGCAGAACAACCTGACCTACAACAAGGAAATGCTCGACAAGATTGGCGCGGGCGTTCCCGGCAACATGGACGAGCTGATAGCCACTGCGGCGAAGGCCACCAAGGACATTGGCGGCGGCGTCTACGGCATCGGCGTGCGCGGCTCGCGCTCTTGGGCGACGATCCATCCGGGCTTCCTGTCGGCCTATGCCAATTTCAATGAAAAAGACTTGAATGTTTCCGCCGACGGTAAATTGTCCGCCGCCATGGCGACGGTCGGTTCCAAGGCCTTCCATGCGCAATGGGTGCAGATGATCCAGGAGAGTGGTCCGAAGGACTGGTCGACCTACACCTGGTATCAGACCGGCACCGATCTGGGCGCAGGCGCCTCCGCCATGATTTTTGACGCCGACATTCTCGGCTATTTCATGAATGGCGGCGACAACAAGATGGCGGGCAAACTGGCCTTCGCCCCGTTCAAGGCGAACCCGGCCGCCGCTGCCCCCACTCCGAACATCTGGATCTGGTCGCTCGCCATGTCGTCCTTCTCCAAGGACAAGGACGCGACCTGGTACTTCATGCAATGGGCTTCCGGCCCCGAGCACGGCCTGTTCGGCGCGGTGAAAATGGACTTCGTCAACCCGGTCCGCGCTTCGGTCTGGAAAGACGAAATGTTCCGCGACAAGCTGAAGAAGTCCTACCCGGGCTATGTTGAAATGCATGATGTTTCCGCCCCCGGCGCCAGCATCAAGTTCACGCCGCAGCCGCTGTTCTTTGACCTCACCACCGAATGGGCGGCGACGCTGCAGAAGATGGTGGCCAAGGAAGTGCCGGTCAATGACGGGCTCGACCAGCTGGCGGCCAGCATCAACAAGCAGCTTGTCGAGGCGGGTCTCGGATAAGTTCCCTCCCGGGCAAGAAGGGTCCGCCGCGAAAGCGGCGGGCCTTTCAACCTTCCATACCAAATATTCTGGCGCAGCACTTGCGCCCGAAGGGTGGAGAGTTTCACTATCACCATTGACGGCGACACTGTTGGGGAGAATGCCGATGACCATGCCAGCGGAAAGCGGCGAAGGAAAATCCGGAGGCTTCAAGATCAGCCGCCGCGCGCTGCCTTATCTCCTGAGCTTGCCCGCGCTTCTGGTCTGCGCCGGCATTCTCGTCCCCTTCATCGCCTCCGTCATCAACTCCTTCTACCGCTACCGCCTCAGCCAGCCGTTCGGCGTCAAGTTCAACTGGGGCGCCAACTACATCGACTTCATGACCGATCCGGGTTTCTGGAACACGCTGAAAATCTCGCTTGTCTATGCGGGCGTCACCGTCATTCTCGAACTGCTGCTCGGCCTCGGCATCGCGCTGCTTCTGCAGAAGCGCACGACGTTCAACAATTTCGTCTCGATCATGCTCCTGATGCCGCTGATGACCGCGCCGGCGCTGGCCGCGCTGATGTGGAAGCTGATGACCAATCCGGGCTTCGGCATTCTGAGCTATTTCGCTTCACTGATCGGCCTGCCGGATTTCCGTTGGGCCTCCTCGCCGAGCACGGCTTTGTTCACCGTCGTCCTCGTCGACATCTGGGTCTACACGCCCTTCATTATGATTCTTTTGCTGGCGGGCCTGCGCTCTCTGCCCACCCAGCCGTTTGAGGCCGCCGCGCTCGACGGCGTGCCGCGCGCCTTCGTTTTCTTCCGCATCACGCTGCCGATGCTGACGCCTTACATACTTACGGCGACCCTGTTCCGCCTGCTCGATTCAATCCAGCAGTTCGACATTATTTACGCCATGACGCAGGGCGGGCCGGGCGACACGCTGACGGTCTTTCAGGTCGAGGCCTATCTCAACTTCTTCCAGTCAACCAATGTCGGCCGCTCCGCCGCGTTGATGATCATCCTCTGGGCGATCACTTACTTTCTGTCGAACCTGTTCATCAAAAACTGGCTGCGCCTGCGCGAACGCGCCCGCGGCGAAGCATAGGGAGAGGCGCCTATGGAACACACATCCACACTCGAACGCGTGCTTCGCGGCTTCGCCATAACGCTGGTCATCCTGTTCTTCATGTTTCCGCTTTTCTGGATTCTCATGATGTCGTTCCAGACCAACGAGACGATCCTGCGCATCCCGCCCTCGCTGAATTTCACGCCGTCGCTGGAAAACTACCGCGCGCTGATAACCGGCAAGCTCGAGACAGCATCCGGTACGCTCGACATCGCCTTCATGCGCAATCTTGGAAATTCTGTCTTCCTCTCAACCGCGTCTGTGGCGATTGCGCTGCTTCTCGGCGTCCCTGCGGCCTACGCTTTCGCCCGCCACAAGTTCAGAGGTTCGGAGGACATCGCCTTCACGCTCCTGTCCTTCCGCTTCGCCCCGCCGCTGCTGGTGCTGCTGCCGCTGACGCTGTATTTCCAGAAGCTCGGCCTCGCCAACACCTACATTGGCCTGATCTGGGTCTACCAGCTGATCTGCCTGCCGCTGATCCTGTGGATCGTGCGCGGCTATTTTGAGGATATTTCCGCCGACGTCGAATACGCCTACCGCATCTCAGGCCATTCCTGGTTCGCCACTTTCCGCAAGATCGCGCTGCCGCTGGCCGGACCGGGGATAGCAGCGGCGGGTCTCTTGGCGTTCATCTTCGCCTGGAACAATTTTGTCTTCGCGCTGGTCCTCGCCTCCGCCGACAAACAGCCGGTGACTGTCGGCGCGCTGGCCTTCATCACGGCCTCCGGCATCCAGTACGGCCAGATCGCCGCCGCCATCATCCTGTCGATCACGCCGACGCTGGCGCTGGCGCTCTATGCGCAGAAATATCTTGTCGAAGGCCTGTCGCTCGGCGCGGTGAAAGGCTGAACATGACAACGCTGGAACTCCAAAACGTCGTCAAGAAATTCAAGGACAACGTGGTTCTTGATAACGTGTCGCTGCGCGTTGAAGACGGTGAGACGCTGGTCCTGTTCGGCCCGTCCGGCGCGGGCAAGACGGTCCTGCTGCGCCTCGTCGCCGGCGTCGTCGACCCGGATGCGGGCGAGATATTGATCGGCGGCAGAAGCATGAAAGATGTCGAGCCGGAGGACCGGGGCGTCGGCATGGCGTTTCAGAACTTCGCGCTGTTTCCCCACATGACCGCTTTCGACAATATCGCCAGCCCCTTGGAAGCCAGCCATTCTGCGAAAGACAAAATCAAGGCAGGTGTCGAAAGCGTCGCCAAGCTTCTGAAGATCGGACATGTTCTCAGCCACCATCCGCGCGCGCTGTCGAATGGTCAGAAGCAGCGCACCGCGCTCGCCCGCGCCCTTGCCGGCTCCCCCTCGCTGCTGCTGCTCGACGATCCGCTGCGCAATGTTGACGCCAAGCTGCGCTTTGAAATGCGCCTCGAACTGCCGCGTCTGTTGGAAACGCAGGGTGCGACTGTCGTTTATGTGACGCAGGACTATAAAGAAGCCATGGCGCTCGGCGACCGCATTGCCGTCATGTCGGATAAGGGCATCAGCCAGATCGGCACGCCGGAGGAAATCTATCTGACGCCGGCTGACACCGGGATCGCCCGCCTGTTCGGCGACCCGACGATTAACCTTCTCGACGTGGTTCCTCTAATGGACAAAGACGGTGTTTTCGTCCAACTGTCGGACGTGCGCGTGCCGCTGAATGCAGGATATTCCGCCGCCGTGGGTAAGGAGTGCGTGCTTGGCGTCCGGCCCGAAGCCCTTTCCTTTGCGGACAAAAATACCAAAGGCGCAATCCCGGTCACGGTCGAGGCGGAAACTCCCCTGAACGAAAAGATCGTCACGCTGGCCCGCACCCTGCGCCAGCGCGAAATACTGATTTCCCGGCCCGCCGGAACACCAGCGCCCGCGTCGGGCAAAGCGCTGATCAGCGTCAACGCCGGCCATGCGCTGCTGTTCGACCGCGCTTCCGGCCAGCTGCTGCCGCTCGCGGCGATAACGAAAGGAGCCCGCGCATGAGCGCGCCGATCCTTGAAGTCAACGGCGTTGACAAATTCTACGGTCCGATTGGCAAGGGCGTGCATGCCGTGCAGAATTTCACCATGCATGTTGAAAAGGGCGAGATCGTCGCGCTGCTCGGCTCGTCCGGCTGCGGCAAGACCTCGACGCTGCGCATGATCGCCGGCTTCGAGGAAGTCTCGCGCGGCAATATCCGCCTGGCGGGCCGGGAGGTGCAGACCTTTGCGCCAGCCAAGCGAAATGTCGCCATGGCGTTCGAAGGATATTCGCTCTACCCGCCGCTGACGGTGAAAGAGAACATGGCCTTCGCCCTGAAGGCCTCAAAACTGTCCAGCGCCGAGGTCGAAAGGAAAGTCGCCGAAATCGCCGCGCTGCTTGAAATTGAATCCATCCTCGAACGCTATCCAAGCTCAATCTCCGGCGGGCAGCAGCAGCGCGCTTCGCTCGGCCGCGCGCTGATCCGCGACGCGGACCTGCATTTGCTCGACGAGCCGATGGGCCAGCTTGAGCCGCAGCTGCGCGCCGTGCTGCGCGGCCGCATCAAGCATTTCATCAAGGAGCGCGGCCTGACCGCTATTCTGGTCACGCACGACCAGACCGAGGCGAACGCCCTGTCCGACCGCATCGCCGTCATGGAGGGCGGCCTGATGCAGCAGTTCGACAAGCCTGCTTTGATCAAAGAGCGTCCCGCCAATCTCTTCACCGGCACATTTGTCGGCGAGCCGCCGATGAATGTGTTCAATGTGAAAGTTGAGGCGGCGGGCGGCAAATTGAGCCTGATCATGAAGAACGGCACGCGGCTCGACTATGACACGAAATCGTTTTCTACCATCGTCTGCGACGCCGTAATTTCGCGCGGCAGCGTCACCGTGGGCATCAGGCCTTACGCCGTGCGCCGCGCCAAGAACGGAACAAAGGCCGAGATCATCGCCAATCAATGGCTCGGCGACCAGACGCACATCGCGGCAAGCCTTGGCGATGAATCGCTGGTGCTTGTCGAGCACGACCGCGCGCGGCTTTCGCGTGGCGAAACCATTCAGGTTGAACTTGCGCCTGACGCCCTGCACTTCTTCGACACCTCCACCGGCGCGGCAATTTCCCATGGGCGGGAGCTCGCGGGATGAAAGACATTCTGATCGGCATTGACGCGGGCACATCTGTTATCAAGTCGGTCGCCTTCGACCTTGGCGGCAGGCAGATCGCCGCCCATGCCATCCCCAATCAATACGACACGTTTGACGGCGCGGGCGCGACGCAGGACATGTCGCGCACCTGGGCCGACACTGCGGCGACGCTGCGCGGCCTCGCCGAAAAAGTGCCGGGCTTGGCGACGCGGACTCTTGCCTTGGCCGTGACAGGGCAGGGCGACGGGACATGGCTGATCGACAAGAGCGGCGCTCCCTTCACGCCAGCCTGGCTTTGGCTCGACGCCCGCGCCGCATCCATTGTCGATGAAATCCGCGCCGGTCCGCATGACCGCGCCCGCTTCGAAAAGACCGGCTCCGGCCTTGCCGCCTGCCAGCAGGGGCCGCAGCTGATCTGGATGAAACAGCACATGCCCGAGGCCGTGCAAAAGGCGGCGCATGGCTTTCACTGCAAGGACTGGCTCTACTTCAACTTGACTGGCGAGATCGCCACCGATCCGACTGAGGGCGTTTTCACCTTCGGAGACTTTCGCACGCGCAACTACGACAATGAGGTCATCGACATTCTCGGCCTCTCGAACGAGCGCCGCCTGATGCCGGAAATCGTTGACGGCGTCAGCGTCAGCCATCCCCTTTCCCAAGCCGGGGCGCAGGCAACGGGACTGCTCGCTGGGACGCCTGTGGTTCTGGGTTATGTCGACGTCGCCTGCACGGCGCTGGGCGCGGGTCTTTTCGACAAAAAGACGCTGCCCGGCTGCACCATCATCGGCTCAACCGGCATGCACATGCGCCTCGCGCCGACGCCGGAAGATGTCATTCTCAACGAAGATCGCACCGGCTACACAATGGCCATGCCCGCGCCCGGAATCTATGCGCAGATGCAGTCCAACATGGCGGCGACGCTGAACATTGACTGGGTGCTCTCGCTCGCCTCAGGCGTGCTGGCCTCGAAGCGGTGGCGCAGCAGACGGATTGGTCGTTCTCGAATGGCTCGATGACCGACGCCAAGCTCGTCGAGACCCAGCAATCGCGCATCGGGTCGGGGCCCGTCTACAAGATCTTCCCGTGCAAGGGCGGCTTCATGCGCCTCGTCATCATGGCGCCGCGGCAGTGGCGGGCTATGCGGGCGTGGCTCGGGGAGCCCGACTATCTCCAGGATCCGAGATACGACTCGTTCCTCGGCCGCATGGAGATCGCCGACGCGCTGAACGTCGTGGTCGGCGATCTCTTCGCGACGATGACCCATGAAGAGGTCGCCTTCGAAGCCCAGAAGCGCGGCATCGTCTGCACCCCGGTGCTCGCCCCCGGCGAGGTCCTCGAAAACGTCCACTTCCGCTCGCGCGGGACCTTCGTCGACGCCGAGTACGCCAAGGGCGAGAAAGGCCCGATCGCTTCGGGCTTCTTCGAGCTCGACCGCGAGCGCCAGGGCTATCGCCACCGCGCCCCGGAGCTCGGCGAGCATTCCGCGAAGATCGCGGCCGGCCACTGGCCCGATTACCGGTCGAAGCCGGTCCACCCGCGCCCCGCGCCGTCGCTGCCCTTCGAGAACCTTCGGGTGCTCGATTTCGGAATCGGCGGCGTCGGCGTCGAGGCGGGACGGCTCTTCGCCGAATACGGCGCCGACGTCATCAAGATCGAGAGCAAGATCTACCCGGATTTCATTCGCGTCGTGATGGGGACGGCGATCAGCGGCTCCTTCGCCTCGTCCTCCCGCTCGAAGCGGGGCCTCGGCATCAACCTGAAATCCGCAGAGGGCCGGCGCCTCCTCCACGAGCTCGTCCGCCACGCCGACGTCGTCACCGAGAACGGCTCGACCGGCACGATGGATTCCCTCGGCCTCGGCTACGAAGCGCTCTCGAAGACGAACCCGCGCATCGTGCTCGCGAGCAGCCAGCTG
>JANMMM010000376.1:0-1948 GCA_031373225.1 Phyllobacteriaceae bacterium
CCTGCTGGTGGTTCTCCGGTTTGACCTGCCACAGCTCCTTGATACAAAGGCCGAATTTCGGCGGCTCGCGGCCTTCATCCAGCTTGTATTTCGCGATGATCTGCTTGGCGAGTGAGCCGCGCGCGCCTTCGCCGATCAGCACATATTTGCCGAGCAATTCCATGCCGCGCGCGAAGTTCGGGCCGGGCTCGCCGTTCTTCTCAACGCCCATGTCGCCGGTTGCGACGCCGCGCACCGCGCCATTGCCGTCGTAGAGCACTTCGGCGGCGGCGAAGCCCGGGTAGATTTCGACGCCGAGCTCTTCGGCTTTCGCGGCCAGCCAGCGGCAGACATTGCCGAGCGAGACGATGTAATTGCCGTGGTTGCTCATCAAAGGCGGCATGGCGAAATTTGGAAGGCGGATGGAGCCTGCCGGGCCGAGGGCGAGGAACACGTCTTTCGTCACTTTTGTTTTGAACGGGTGGTCCGCCTCATCGCGCCAGCCCGGCAGCAGCCGGTCAATGCCGACGGGGTCCACAACCGCGCCGGACAGGATATGCGCGCCGACTTCCGCGCCTTTTTCAAGGACAACGACGGAAAGCTCGGGATTGACCTGCTTCAAGCGGATTGCGGCGGAGAGGCCCGCAGGCCCCGCCCCGACGATCACCACATCAAATTCCATGCTCTCGCGCAGTTCGCTCATTCAATCCTCCGACACTTCATTAGACCTAGCGCGGCGCGGCGCATGCGCCAATGGGTTTTGCGGCGGGTCTGCGCCTTTTCCCGGCCAGTCCTATAATTGTTTGACGTTTACGTCAATTATTTCCCGGCTTTTGGCTTTGCGTGACAAGCGCGTTGGCGTTAAGAAAATCCGATGTCCGAAACCCTTTCCCGGCCCGAGTTTGAAGACATTCTGCGCTTCTATCAGGAAGCGGGGCTGGATTTTGCCATGGGTGACGAGCCGGTGGACCAGTTCGCGGCGTTTGAGGCGCAGAAGGCGGCCGCCAAGCCTGCGGCGGCGATGCCAGCTTTGGAAAAGAAGGCCGCCGCGCCTGTACCGCGCCCCACCGCTGTTCCGGACGAGGCGGCGATTGCGGCGGCGAGGGCGATGGCCGAGGGATGCGCTTCCATTCCAGAGCTTCTTGAAGCGCTGCTTGGCTTTGAGGGCTGCGGGCTGAAGTTCACGGCCAAGAGCCTGATATTCGCCGACGGCAAGCCACTGGCGCCGGTCATGTTCATTTCGGATGTGCCGGGCCGCGAGGACGACTTGGAAGGCAGGCTGCTCGCCGCGCCGGGCGGGCTTCTGTTCGACCGGATGCTGGCCGCCATCGGGCTTGACCGGACAAGCGCCTATCTCGGCTGCATGATCCCATGGCGGCCGCCCGGCAACCGCGCTCCCACGGCGTTCGAGATTGACGTGTGCCGCCCTTTCATCGAGCGGCACATTGAGCTTGCCGCGCCGAAGCTTCTGGTGCTTCTCGGCGATCTTCCGGCCAAGACGCTGGTCCCGTCCAGCGATTCCATTCTGCGCTTGCGGGGCCGGTGGCGCGATTTTGCGCTGGCGGACGGGCGGGCGGTCCCTGCCCTTTCCATGCTGCACCCGGCCTATCTGATGAAACAGCCAGCGCAGAAGCGGCTGGCCTGGGCGGATTTGCTGGCGCTGAAGGGGCGGCTGGTTTGAGATTGGACGGGGTTTGAATTACGATTGGACGGGATTTAATTTACGATTAGACGAGACTTCACTTTAGATTGGACGGGATTTCACTTTAGATTGGACGGTCGATCTGTTCACTTATATTCCTCAGGGCCCGTCATCTACTCAGATGGCGAAGCCTCCTACTGAGCGTCATTCCGGGGCGGCGCAGCGGAACCCGGAATCCAGAGATGGCGTGATGGCAGTTGGGCTGAAATGGCGGCTTTGGCGGTTCTGGCTACAGCGGGCCAAGCGCGAAACTTCATTCTTCGCCAC
>JANMMM010000010.1:0-3644 GCA_031373225.1 Phyllobacteriaceae bacterium
CCTTGATGATTTCACCGGACGGGTTGACCACCGACCAGGCTGTGTCGGCCATGGCCTCGCCGCCCTCGGCGCGCACCAGTTTCAGCGTCAGCTCCGCCGCCTTGTGCTCGACGGACGCTTCGGTCAGCTTGCCGGCCTCGACGCGGATGTCGGCGCGGATGATGGCGTTGACGGAGCCGTAGGTGGAGACGATGTGATAGGTGCTGGCGTTGAGGCGCACGATCCTGTCGGGCAGCAAGTCCGGCGCGATCAGTGCCCGCTCGCCTTCGGCGTTCTCCTCGCCCTGATAGATGGAGAACCGCAGGTTAGCGGGCGGAATGCGCACGCCGCCGGACAGGACCGCGCCGAGCTTCAGGCCGCCGGCGTCCAGAACAATGCTTTCCTTGCGCGCCTCATCGCCAATCGTGATGCGCTTTGTGGCGCCGGCGCGACCGAAGGCGGCATGGACGATGTAGCTGCCGGGCTCCAGCTCGAAACTGGTGGAGCCGCCTTTGCCGGTGGCGATCAGCGGCAGTTTTCCGTCCGCTGACGGCTCCGGCTTGAAGACGCGCCAGACCATGCCGCTGTCAATGGCGGCGCCGTCTTCCGACAGCATCGCGGCGAGGCTCAGTCGGCGCAGCGGCTGCGCGGCCTCATTGCCGGAATTGACCGGGGCGAGGCTGAGCACAGGCAGTTCGGCCTTTGCCGCAGCTTTCGAATCCTTCGCCAGCGCTTCCGCCGGCAAAAGCGCCGTTGCCAAAATCAGCCAGATTTTCAATGCCGAAAGACGCACGCCGGACTCACTCCCCTTGAGGACCCAAGAGCATGATGAAGACGAAATATTCAAGGCTTTTGAATGGCGAAGGCTGGCGTTTGCACCAATTCCAGCCCATATCGCGGCAATTGAAAACACAGAGTCAAAAGATTGAGCCAAGCAGTCATCGATTTCCTTCTCAAGCGAAAGTCGCCGCCGATTTCGCAGATCAAAGAGCCGGGGCCGGGCAGGGAGCAGCTGCTGGAGATGATCCGCATCGCCACAAGGGTGCCGGATCACGGGCTTCTGGAGCCGTGGCGCTTCATTCTGTATCAAGGCGATGCGCGGGTGAAAGTGGGTGAATTCTTCGCTGCGCGCATTGCCGAATTGGAAGGGCCGGTCACCGAACAGCGCATCGCGCAGGAGAAGGCGCGGTTTGCCCGCGCGCCGGTCGTTATCGGCGTGGTTTCCTCGCCAAAGCCGCACGAGCGGATTCCGGAATGGGAGCAGTTCCTGTCCGGCGGCAACGCGGCCTTCTCGCTGGTTCTGGCGGCGCATGCTTTTGGGTTTGGCGCGAACTGGGTGTCGAACTGGTATTCGAGCGACGCTAAATCGCGGGAGTTTCTCGGCCTTGCGTCACATGAGCGCGCCATCGGTTTTGTCCATATCGGAACGGTGACGGTTCCAATCCCTGACCGGCCGAGGCCTGATCCGGCGTCGCTCCTGACCGAATTCGCCGCGCCGCAGACTGTCGGCTGACAAAAGTGTTTTACGAGCCGTCAAAACGCGATCACGGCCTGCCGCATGATCCGTTTCAGGCGCTCGTCGCGCCGCGTCCGATCGGCTGGATATCGACGCGTTCCGCCTCCGGCACCCTCAATCTTGCGCCCTATTCCTATTTCAACGCCCTGTCGTCCAATCCATGGCTGGTGATGTTTTCGGCCAGCAGCGAGAAAGACTCGGTGGTATTCGCCCGCGAGACAGGCGAGTTTGTCGCCAATTTTGTCAGCGCCAATCAGACGGACGCCATGGTGCAGACCTCGGTCGCCGCGCCGCCCGGCGTCAGCGAGTTTGAGTTGGCGGGGCTGACGCCGGAGCCGGGCCGAAATGTGAGCGTGCCGAGGGTCAAAGAGGCTTTCGCGGCGCTCGAGTGCAAAGTGACCGAGATATGGCGTCCCCGTAGCCTTTCCAATCCGGGCGGCACGCCGTTCGTCGTCACCGGCGAGGTGGTCGGCGTCTATATTGACGAGCGCATTCTCACCGACGGGCTGGTTGACATCGCCAAGGCGAGGCCGGTTTCCCGGCTTGGCTATCTGGACTACGGCATCACTGACGAGAGTTTTCGTAAAGACAGGCCGCGATGGGTTGCGCGCTCCGAAAGTTAACCGGCATGGTGAACTGATCGTAAACTATTGCAATGTAACCTTGCGCCCAAGATAATGGCTGGTCGCGTTTGATGATTATCGAAAAATTCCTGAACTGGATTGAATCAGCTGACACAGCGCAGCGCGTTTCTGCGACCTATGCGCTGTCGCGCGCTTATCTCCAGTCCGAAATGAATATTGACGAGCGCTGCTCGGCAGAGGCGGCTCTGACCTTTTTGCTTGATGACCCGTCGCCGAAAGTGCGAATGGCGCTCGCCGAAGTGTTCTCGACCAGCGCCATCGCCCCGTCGCAGATCATCAACGCGCTGGCGGGCGACCAGATTGAGATCGCAGCGCTGGTGATACTGCGCTCGCCGCTTCTGACGGACCTAGAAATGATCGACCGCGTCGCCATGGGCGATGAGGCGGTGCAGCAGGTCGTGGCGCTGCGCCCACAGGTTTCGAAAACCGTTGCGGCGGCGATTGCCGAAGTTGGAGGCCTGGAAGCCTGTTGGGAGCTGGTCGGCAATGAGGGCGCGGACATTGCGCGTCTGAGCCTGCGGCGCATCTGCGAGCGGCATGGAAATGACGGAGCTTTCCGCGAATATCTCTTGAATGACGCGCGCCTGCCCGCCGACTGCCGCCATGCGCTTGTGGCCAAGCATGGACGGGCGCTCAGCGAACTTGGCATAGTGCGGGCGCTGATGGGGCAGGCGCGCGCCGAGCGGATCACTGGCGACGCCAGCATCAGGGCGTGTCTCAACATGGTGGACAGCGTCGATCCGTCCGAATATGGCGCGCTGGTCGAGCATCTGCGGCTCAGCGGCGATTTGACGATGGGGTTTGTCATCCGCGCCCTTGCGCATGGCAAGATCGAGTTTTTCGGCGCTATCCTCGCCGCATTGACAGAAGAGGCGCCGGCGCGGGTCAACGCGATGCTGGCCAATGGGCGTGAGGCGGCGCTGAAGGCTTTGTTCGGCAAATCCGGCTTCAGCGACGCCGTCAACGCAATCCTGCTGCACGGGCTTCAGACATGGCGCTCTGTCGCCAACGGGCGGCACGACGCCGGGCCGCAGGAAATTGCGCGGCTTATGATGGCGGAGCTGGAGAAAAGCCGGCCGCACATGGGCCATGCCAATGACGACCTGATGGCGCTGCTGCGCGGCATTTATCTCGATGCGATGCGCGAGAACAGCCGCAATCATGCGCTGGCCATCGCGGCGGCCTAGCGCCCGTCCGGCTGAAAGCGGGTTGATATGGGGCAGGGCGGCGGGGCTGCCTGCCTCGGCGCCCTCAGTTTTGGAGGATGGAAATCCTCCGAAACACGAATTATTCCAACAAAATCAACACCCCGCAGAAATTGTTATCCTCGCCCCTCCACGCGAGCCCCATAATCGCGTCGTCTGTATTGAACCCGGAAAGGCATCCATGGACTGGCCCCTGATCGTCGAGCGCAACCGCGAGCGGCTCCTTGCCGTCCTCGCGCCGCTGCTCGCCGTGCTTGGGTTTGACCCGAGGCGGGCGGACCTGCCGCGGCATATGTACCG
>JANMMM010000063.1:0-13438 GCA_031373225.1 Phyllobacteriaceae bacterium
CTCGGCAATGCGGCATCCATCGTCAACCTCACCGCTGCGGACTTCTTATTCTATTGATCAAGGCCGCGGACGCCGCCACGACTGGACGGCGCCCGCTCCGCAAGAGGGTCCATGTGACGGTTGAACTCAGCAGTTTTTACGAACCATTGGTCCGGCCCTTTTGTGCGGCAAAGCGTTGCCAACTTGGCCAAGCAGCTCAAGATGTTTGGCATTGATGCTGACGTCAGTTCGCACAGGCAGAGCTTGCCAGGCGTGTGCTATGCGGACGCGACGCCAGTTGGCGGGATATCCGCCACCTTCATCATACATTCGACTTAATAGCGTTAGATTTTAAGCTGAAGTCTTGTCGGCGCCTTGAAGGTGATCGTCAGACGTGAACGCGCATCAGGAGCACATCTTATGATAAAACTGACCCATCTGTTTGGAAAGAGAGCTCGGTTGAAAAGATCCCGGAATTTCAACGGATTTTTTGCCGCACTGGCGTTTGGCGCGCTGGCGTTTACTCTTCCTTGCAGTGCCGCTGAGCAGGCCGTTGCCGTCAAAACAGCTGCCACATCAAGTGGTCCGGTGAGCTTTAGCATCAGCGCAATGATAAAGGAAAAAGGCACAGCGGAAGTTGTTGCTCTAGGCGATTCCCTAATAGTTTTTGATAAACTTGACAGCAAGGCGGCACTTCATCAATGGGTCCTGGCTCAAGTCAATCCATTGGAGAATCACAAGGTTCACGTCGAGCTCGACAAGCGGCCCGACTTGGCGGCGAACGTTTTGCTGTTGTTGAATTACTCAGATAAGAAGGGCGGCAAGTCCTCTTATGGCTGGACACTAAACCTTAAGAGCGGCAAAGCGACGCCGAGAAACCCGCTTTCCGGCGCGGCCTTCGTGATGACGTCCAATGAAAATGGCTTCGTGTTTGACACCGTCACGCGATCCGTTGCAGAAAAAGGCGTGCTGCGAGTTATTGTGCTGCCGGTTGCGGGGCCCGCCAAGACTGGTGCCGCGATCATTCGGAAGATGACGATAAACAAAAGCCTTTGAAGGCGATTGGATGCTTTGCTGCCGCTGACGCGATACGTCTACGGCAAGTGTAGCTGCATTGGCGTGCAAACACGCTCATTGACGCGCTGCACTAAATTGGGACTGACCTTGTCCCGAACTTCCATTCAATTTTGGGTTCGCTCCAGAAGTTGATTTTGCTCCTTGTGGCCATGCGATAGATGCGCGGCGCGGGCTTGGGTGAAGCGGACGCTTCTCACGCCGCCTTTGCGCCGCGCACCTGATAATCCTTGACCGAAGCAAACCGGATCGCCTTCCAGCGCTCGGCCTCATAGTTCAGCGAAAATGTGTTCTGCGCCAGAAACACCGGATCGCCGTCGAGGTCGCGGGACATGTCGCCTCTGTGCGCTTCCATGAAGCGGTGCAGCTCACCCCGGTCATCCGCCGAAATCCAGCGGCAGATCGAAAAGCGCGACATTTCAAAGCCGGTCGGCAGCGTGTATTCGAGCAGCAGCCGCTGCTGTAACACATCAAGCTGCAAAGCGCCGACAACGCCGACAATGGCGGGCGAGCCGTCTTCGGGCGAGAACAGCTGCACCACGCCCTCCTCGGCCATCTGTGCCAGCGCCTCTTTCAGCTTTTTCGCCTTCATCGCATCGTCGAGCCGCACGCGGCGCAGGATTTCCGGGGCGAAATTCGGCACACCCCTGAACAGGAAATCCTCGCCCTCGGTCAGCGTGTCGCCGATGCGCAATGTGCCATGGTTCGGGATGCCGACCACGTCGCCCGCATAGGCCTCGTCTGCGATCTGCCGCGAGCGGGCGAAGAAGAACTGTGGCGCGCTGAGCCCCATCGGCTTGCCGGTGCGCACGAGCTTAGCCTTCATGCCGCGCTCCAGCGTGCCGGAGCAGACGCGCACAAAGGCGATGCGGTCGCGGTGGTTCGGGTCCATATTGGCTTGGATTTTGAAGACGAAGGCGCTCATCCTATCTTCCGTGGCGTGGATGATGCGCGTGTCCGCCTCCTGGTCGCGCGGCTGAGGGCCGAAATCGGCCAGCGCATTGATCAAATCGCGCACTCCAAAATTCTTCAGCGCCGAGCCGAAATAGACCGGCGTAAGATGGCCCTCCATAAAGCTCTTCCGGTCGAACGGCTTGCACAGCTCGCGCGCCAGCGAACAGCTTTCGATGAATGCATCGCGCTCATTAGCCGGCAAAAGACCGGCGGCGTGTTCGCTTTCAGGTCCGTTGACCTTCACCGCATCCTGATCGGCATCGCGCTGGCGCACGGTGTTATCCGCGAGATCATAGGTGCCGGAGAAGTTCTTGCCCATGCCGATGGGCCAGTTGACCGGCGCGGTGTCCAGCGCCAGCTTCTGTTCAATCTCGTCCAGTATCTCGAACGGGTCGCGCGCCTCGCGGTCCATCTTGTTGATGAAGGTGACGATGGGAATGTCGCGCATCCGGCAGACTTCAAACAGTTTCAGCGTGCGCGGCTCGATGCCCTTCGCCCCGTCGATCACCATCACCGCCGAATCCACCGCCGAGAGCGTGCGGTAGGTGTCGTCGGCGAAATCCTCGTGGCCCGGCGTGTCGAGAAGGTTGAAGACCGCATCCTCATATTCGAACGTCATCACCGAGGTGACGACGGAAATGCCGCGCTCGCGCTCAATTGCCATCCAGTCGGAGCGCGTGTTGATCCGGTCCTTCTTCGCCTTGACCTCGCCCGCCAGCTGGATCGCGCCGCCAAACAGCAGCAGCTTTTCCGTCAGCGTCGTCTTGCCCGCATCCGGATGCGCGATAATCGCAAAAGTGCGTCGGCGGGAGACTTCCTCCCGGAGTTTGGGCGTCATGGCAGGTCCGTTTGGTCAAATTCGTTGCGCGGGGTTTAGCCTTGATGCAAGAGAGGCGCAATCGCCCGCCGTGCAGGCATTTCTGCAAGCATGAATGAAACTGGGTCAAGATGGCACTGAAGCAGACAATTGACGTTCTCAACGAAATGGCGGCAGAAGGCGTCATTGAAAGCTATGCCATCGGCGGCGCTGTCGCGGCCTTCTACTACATTGAAGCATCCTCCACCGACGATCTGGACATTTTGATCTCGTTTGACAATCGCAGCGGCGGCGGCGCGGCCGGATTGGTCACCCTGGGGCCGATTGTCGATTATCTGAGCGCGCGGGGCTTCGCGGAATGGCGACATGAAGGGATCGTCATCTCCGGATGGCCTGTTCAATTCCTGCCTGTCGCCGACAGCCTCGATGACGAGGCGCTTAAGGAAGCACCGGCTGTTGAATTGGAAGTGACGCCCGGCGAACCCTCGGTCGCCACCCGTCTCCTCTCCGCCGAACATGTCATGGCAATCGCCTTGAGAGTCGGCAGGCCCAAAGATTTGATCCGGATTTCTCAATTTGTCAGCGAGAACGCATTCGCGATGAGAAGCTTTTGTGATATTCTCACTCGCCATGGACTGCGGAGCAAATGGTCGGAGTGCTGCCTGCGGCTTGGACTAAGGAATGACTGCGCTTGAGGAGAGGTGGGAATAAGTGGTCGAATCTCCCAAATACTCTGACATCTCAGACATCCTTGCGCGTAAGGCAAAGGGGCGGGATGCCGCGTCGAAACGACCTTTCGCCGAGAAAATCGCAATGGTTGAAGCGCTGAACGAACGGCTCGCGCCGTTGAAAAAGGCGCGCTTGGCGCGCGCCCACCCTCCTCTGCCGGATCAAGGCGGATGCGGGAGCATATAGAAGCTTGACCGATGACGCGCGCTGGATGAAAACGCCTGATGGACTATGCCAGCATCATCACCATCAGTCCCACACGGCGCTCGGGAAAGCCTTGCGTCCGCGACACAAGGATCACGGTCTATGATATGCTTGACTATCTTGCTTCAGGAATGAGCGAAGCAGACATCATCTGTGATTTTCCAGAATTGACCATCGCGGATTTGCGGGCATGTCTTGCATTTGCCGCTGACCGCGAACGCCGGCTGCTCGGCGCGGCGTGAGCCGCAAATGAGACTTTCTACCCGGCCCAAATCCCCCGCCGCATCAAATCCAGCGCCAGCACGCTCAAAACAATCTTGAACCCCCGCCGGAACCGCGCCTCCGGTATCTTGTGCAGGAGCTTTGTGCCCAGCACAGTCCCGAAATAGCCGCTGGCGATCATCGCGGCGATCAGCGGCAGCCAGGATGCGAAGGCAAAGCCTGCAATCGCAAAGGCCGCAACTTTCAGTCCATGAACAACGACATTGCCCACTGCCACTGTCGCGACCAGTTCTTTTCGATCCGGATATGCCTTTTCAAAAAAACTTGCCAATAATGGCCCTGTGGCGCCGAATATCATCGAGAGAAACGCCACGATTGCGCCGCCGAGAGCAACCCAATTTTTTCCCATTGAGCCGAGCGCGGGCAGTTTCAGCCACGTCACCGCCAAGACAAAAATACCAAGGGCAAGCTTCATGGGCCGGTCCGGCAATTGAACGGCCATAGTCGTGCCAATGATCGTACCGAAAACCGCACCGGCCATGAACGGAAGCAATTTTGGCCAGATCACATAGGCACGCTGATGCCAGGCGCGGCCGGAGTTTGAGCCGAGCTGCACAAGGCCGTGCACCGGTATGAGGCTTGCCACAGGGAGCGCCGTTCCCATCAATGCCATGAGCGCGACGCCGCCGCCTATGCCGAGTAAGGCAGTGAGCGCGGAGGTGAAAAAGCTCGCTGCGACAAACAAGGCAGCAAGGGCGGGGCTGATGGCGTCAGGAAGGAAGGCGATGGCGGCGGACCCGCTCAGCTCGCCTTGCCAAGCTGAAACTGCCCGGACTTGCGGAAGCGCCACAGATAGGTCGGCAGGATGGCCGCCATGCCGGTCGGTGTGAGTCCGATGCCCTGAAGTGTTCGCCCGTCTTTCACCGCCCTGTCGGAAACCACATTGTCGCTCTCAAGCAGTGTGACCTGATCGGCCGTGAGAACCGGGTTGGGCAGCAGTCCAAGAATTTTGCCCTGTATGCGCGCCGCCCAGAACGGGATCGGCAGGAGAATGCGCTTGCGCCCAATCACGTCCAGCGTGCGCTCCAACAGCGCCTTGAAACTGAGAACTTCCGCGCCGCCCAGCTCATAGATTTTTCCGCCCGTGACATCACCGTCAACCGAGCGCGCGATGGCTTCGGCCACATCGCCGACATAGACCGGCTGAAACTTCGTATGCCCTCCGCCGATCAGCGGCAGGAAGGGCAGCATCCGCGCCATGGCGGCGAACTTGTTGAAAAATCCATCCTCCGGCCCGAAGATAATTGACGGACGATAGATGACCGCGTCCTTCACCGTCTCCAGAACCGCCGCCTCGCCGCGCCCCTTGCTGGCGCCATAGGCGCTGGCCGAGTTCACGTCCGCGCCGATGGCCGACACATGTGTCAGCCCCGCTCCGGCGGCCCGCGCCGCCTCAGCCACCGCCCGAGCGCCGAAATCCTGCAGCGCGTCAAAGCTCTGCCCGCCGCCCTCAAACAGGACGCCGACAAGATTGACCACATGGTCCGCGCCCTCAACCGCCCGGTCCACCGACCAGCGGAACCGCAGGTTCGCCTGCACCGCCATGATCTGACCAACGCCGCCGAGCGGCTGCAGATGAAACGCCAGATCGGGCCGGCGCACCGCCACCCGCACCCGGTAGCCGCGCTTCGCCAGCGCCCGCACAACATGGCGCCCGACAAATCCTGAGCCGCCGAAGACGGTGACGAGTTTGGTGGATTCGGGCATGGGGCGGGCTCCGGGGAGAAGTGTGGTTACTGGCCTGTCCTTAGAGGCTTTTTGGGGCAAGGCAAAGACGGAAATTGTCGCGGGCTCCAGCCTTCCCCCTTGCGGGGAAGGTGGCCGCGTCAGCGGCCGGATGGGGGTGGTCAGGGAAGTGCCAAAGTTCGAGGAAATATGCTCAGCGCCTCACTTGGCGCCCTTGGCATCTTCCTCACCACCCCCATCCGTCCGCTTCGCGGCCACCTTCCCCGCAAGGGGGAAGGCTGGCGTCCGCGCGCAACGAAAAACCCGCCGGATCACTCCGGCGGGTCCATATTCTGCCATGCGGCCTCAGTCTTACTTCTTCGCCTTCAACGCCGCGCCGAGAATGTCTCCCAGCGATGCGCCTGAGTCAGTCGAGCCGTATTGGGCCACCGCTTCCTTCTCTTCGGCGATTTCGAGCGCCTTGATCGAGACCTGCACCTTGCCGCTCTTCTTGTCATAGGAGAGCACGCGCGCATCGACCTTCTGGCCGACCGAAAAGCGCTCGGGGCGCTGCTCGTCGCGGTCGCGCGACAGGTCGCCGCGGCGGATGAACGAGACGAGCTCGTGATCGACCAGCTTCACATCGAGGCCGCCGTCGGTGACGCCGGTGACGGCGCAGGTGACAATGGCGTTCTTGCGGAGCTCGCCCGATGATGAAGGCGCGGACGAGGCTGCGGACGCATGGGCGCCAGCGCCGCCGGACTCGCCGCCCTTGCTGAGCTGCTTGATGCCGAGCGAGATGCGCTCTTTCTCAACGTCCACGTCGAGCACAATGGCCTTGACCATCTCGCCCTTCTGGAACTCCTCGATCACCTGCTCGCCCGGACGGTTCCAGTCGAGGTCGGACAGATGCACCATGCCGTCCACATCGCCCTCAAGGCCGATGAACAGGCCGAACTCGGTCTTGTTCTTGACCTCGCCCTCTACAATCGTGCCGACCGGGAAGGTCTGCGCGAAGGTGCCCCACGGATTGTCGAGCGTCTGCTTCAAGCCCAGCGAAATGCGGCGCTTGACCGGATCAACCTCCAGCACCAGCACGTCAACTTCCTGCGTGGTGGAGAGGATTTTGCCGGGATGGACGTTCTTCTTGGTCCAGGACATTTCGGAGACGTGGATAAGGCCCTCGATGCCGTCCTCGATTTCGACGAACGCGCCGTAATCGGTGATGTTGGTGACCTTGCCCTTGATTTTGGTGCCGATCGGATATTTGTCGCCGATCGCCGCCCATGGATCCGACTCGAGCTGCTTCATGCCCAGGGAAATGCGATGCGTTTCCTGGTTGATGCGCACGATCTGAACCTTGATCGTCTGGCCGATGGACAGAAGCTCCGACGGGTGGTTGACGCGCCGCCAGGCCATGTCGGTGACATGCAGCAGACCGTCAATGCCGCCGAGATCCACGAACGCGCCGTAATCGGTGATGTTCTTGACAGTGCCGTCAACGACCTGGCCCTCTTCAAGATTCTGCACGATTTCCGAGCGCTGCTCGGCGCGGGACTCTTCAAGCACGGAGCGGCGCGAGACAACGATGTTGCCGCGGCGCTTGTCCATTTTGAGGATTTCAAACGGCTGCGACACATGCATCAAAGGCGACACGTCGCGGATCGGGCGGATGTCCACCTGAGAGCGCGGCAGGAACGCGGTCGCGCCGTCGAGATCGACGGTGAAGCCGCCCTTGACGACCGCGAAGATGATGCCGTCAACGCGCTCGGCCTTGGCGAACTTCTCTTCAAGCTTGACCCAGCTCTCCTCGCGCCGCGCCTTGTCGCGCGACAGAACCGCTTCGCCCAGCGCGTTTTCGATGCGCTCGACGTAAATATCAACAGTGTCGCCGGGCTTCAGACCGCCGTCGCGGCCTTTGATGCCAAATTCCTTCAGCGCGACGCGCCCTTCAACTTTCAGACCGGCGTCGATGACGACCATGTCTTTTTCGATGGCGATGATGACGCCTTTGACGACGGTGCCTTCGGCAAGGTCGTTGGTCAGATAGGATTCTTCGAGAAGGGAAGCAAAATCTTCCTTCATCGGGGCAGCTTTGGACATATGTTCTCCTGAAACGCCCGGGTAATCGGGCAGGCGCCGGCGGGTTAGCGTTACATTCTGCCTCTTCCGCCATCCCATCTTTTCAATGAAAAGACTTATGGTGCTCACAAGTGAAGCGTCCGGCGCGGTGAGGCTGGCGGAGAAACGGTTATTTGTCTTGCGAGGCCAACTTCTCATCAATGATGGAAACGGCTTCGCGGAACGCGGTCTCTATAGTCATTGTGCTCGTGTCAAGCAAGTGCGCATCTTCCGCAGGTTTCAAGGGCGAATCCGTCCGCCCCATGTCCCGCCCGTCGCGCCGCTCAATGTCGTCGAGGATCGCCTCAAAATCCGCATCGCCGCTGCGCATCAGCTCCTCGTCAAACCGGCGCTTGGCGCGCACTTGCGCGGAGGCGGTGACATAGAGCTTCACATCCGCCTCCGGGCAGACCACCGTGCCAATGTCCCGCCCGTCCAAAACCGCGCCGCCGGGCTGATTGGCGAACGCCCGCTGTTTTTCGACCAGAATGCGCCGCACCGCCGGGAGCACCGCCACTTTAGACGCGCCTTCGCCAATGTCGTGGGCGGAAAGCACTTCGCGGTCGAGTCTGGCCAGATCAATCGCGCTGGCGGTTTCAACGGCAACGGTCTCCGCGCCAAGCGGCAACCCCTTATCGATCAAGGCCTTGGCCAGAGCGCGATAGGTCAGCCCGGTGTCAAGATGCGGCAGGCAGTATTTCTGCGCCAGCAGCCGGGCGAGCGTGCCTTTGCCGGAGGCTGCGGGGCCGTCTATGGCGATGATGAACCGCAACATCATGCTGCGCGCGTCGGCAGCAGCTCCACGGAGGCGCCCACGGCGGCATGCGCCTGCGCCAGATCATGGCTGGTTTGCAAATTCATCCAGAATTGGGGATTCATGCCAAACCAATGGCCTAGACGCAGCGCGGTGTCGCCGGTGACAGCGCGCCTGCCGCGGATGATTTGGCTCAAGCGGTTGGCCGGAACGCCAATTTGCCGGGCAAGTTCGCTGACCGACAGGTTCAGCTCCTCAATTTCGTCTTTCAGAACGTCGCCGGGATGCACTGCTCGGTTAAACATACGGTTTTCCTTCAATGATAGTCTACGATTTCAACACTTCCTGGTCCGATTTCGTCCGGTCGCCAAGCAAAACAAATGCGCCACTGGATATTAATGCGAATGCTGAACTGCCCCTGCCGGTTCCCCGAAAGCGCTTCCAACCGGTTGCTGCCCAACTTCCGCAAGTCATCGACACTTGTCGCAGCATTAAGGATCGCCAGCCGTTTTGCCGCTTGGTCTGCAAACCCTTGAAACGCAGAAACAAACGCGCCCTCGGCAAAGGCTTGAGTCTTCTTGTCCGCATAACCGAGGATCATGAGGTAACATAGCTGTCAATACGCATGACGTCAAACGTATGTGTTAGGGCCTCAAACGCTCCGCGTCAGCCCGCCGTCAATCCGGATGCTCTGCCCGGTGATGTAGCTGGATTTCTCCGACGCCAGAAACGCAATCAATTCCGCCGCCTCGTCCACCGTCCCATACCGCCCCATCGGAATGCGCGAACGGCGGTCTTCTTTCTCGGGCAGCGAGTCGATGAAACCGGGCATGACATTGTTCATGCGCAGATTGTCTTTGGCATATTGGTCGCAGAACAGCTTGGTGAAGGCGGCAAGGCCGGTGCGGAACACGGCGGAGACCGGGAAGTTCTCTTCGGGCTCGAAGGCGACGGCTGTTGAGATGTTGACGATGGAGCCGGATTTCTGCGCCTGCATGATTGGCGCCACAAGGCGGGTCATGCGGATGACGTTGAGCAGGTAAAACTCCATGCCAAGCTGCCAGTCCGCGTCGGAAATCGACAGGATCGCGCCTTTCGGCCCATGCCCGGCTCCGTTGACCACGGCGTCAATGCGGCTCCAGCGGTCTATGGCAAGATCAACGAAGCGCTTCAGATCATCGCTCTTCAAGTTCGATCCGGTAACTCCCAGGCCGCCGAGCTCCTTGGCCAACGCCTCACCGCGCCCAGATGAGGACATGATGCCCACTTCAAAGCCGTCAGCCGCGAGTTTTCGCGCGCCCGCTGCGGCAATGCCCGAGCCTCCGCCGACGATGAGCGCGACTTTTAATGACATTAGGCGTTCTCCCTTGATGATTGGCTCCCTAAATCTGCGCACTGAGATTGACAAGCAAGCCGTTCGGCAATTGTTTGGCTTGCGGTGAGATCGAATGCAAGGACCTGGATTGCGCCAGTCTGGATAATTTGAAGAGGAGCGGAGAAATGGCGGAATCAGACCGTTGGCGTCACATGTCGTCCGCCCCGAAGGACGGCACGCGCATTCTCGTGACTGTACGCGCCGCCGAGCAGGGACCGGCGGATATTGACGTCGCCTATTGGGCGCGCGCCGACAAGCTTGGCATGGAAGGCTGGCGGGCCATCGATTCCAGCCCGGGATGCGTTATTGGCTATGCCGAGCCTGAGCTCAAATGCTGGATGCCGATGCCGAACGCCGGCATTGCGCGCGCTGCGCCCGCTCCGTGGGAGGGCGAGGAGAAGGAATTGTTTGGGTCGGGGATTTGAGCCGGCGTTGACGTCCGTGAAGGAAAAGGTGCCGCCGCCCAGTCCTTAGCCGGCGGGAACACCGTGCACGGGGTCAGCAAATTGCTCGATTGAAATTCCTGCAAGGGTGGATATTCTGTTCGCCGGGGCCGCCAGAAGGAACAGAAAAATGCGTAGCCCATCAAATCTGCGTTTGACCGCTGCCGTCGCTGCAACGATTCTTGCAATTACGGCCACATCCTCTGATGCCTTGCCGATGTTAAGAGCTGGCAAGGGAGATTTGCAAAAAGGCGATTTCGTTCTTCTCACCAAAGCGGACGCGGTGAAGTCCCGTTTGAAACTGGTTTTCAAGTCCAGCAAAATCAGCCCGGAACGCCAAAAACGGATTAGCTCAGCGTTGAATAATGCTTATCAGAAACTCATGAAGAACGAAGCTTTTCTTGATGCCCTTCGACGCCGTGATGCTGCGAAGGTTGGCCAGATGCTCGAGTCAAAGAGCGGCGTGCCAATTGGCGAGATTAGGATGGGGGGAGATTCCACTCTCCTTTTGATCCTTGCGGTTATATTGATCGGAGCTGGTATATTCTAGTTTTAGGCCTGATCGACCGGCGAAAAGGGTCATGAGGGGCTGTTTTCCTGTCGGTCATGATATGTTTGCCCCCAGCCCCGTCATCAATCCCATAAACTCCGGAAAACTCGTCGCGATCATCGTCGAATCATCCACTGTCACCGGCTTTTCCGCCGCCAGCCCCATGACCAGGAACGCCATGGCGATGCGGTGGTCGAGATGCGTCGCCACCGTGCCGCCGCCGAGGCCCCTGCCGCCGGAAACGCCGCGCACGGCGAGCGTCTCCTTGCCCTCCGCGCAGTCCACGCCGTTGGCCTCCAGACCGCGCGCCACGGCGGCGAGGCGGTCGCTTTCCTTGACGCGCAGCTCTTCGAGGCCGTTCATGATTGTCTCGCCTTCGGCGAACGAGGCGGCGACGGCGAGGACCGGATATTCGTCGATCATCGACGGCGCGCGCTCCGCAGGCACGTTGGCGCCTTTCAGGTCAGAGGCGCGCACCCGCAGGTCCGCCACGTCCTCGCCGCCCGCAAGGCGCGGATTGAGAATGTCGATCCGACCGCCCATTTCCTGCAGGGTCAATATGAGGCCGGTGCGGGTCGGGTTCATCAGGACGTTTTTGATGGTGATGTCCGAACCCGGAACGATCAGCGCCGCGACAAGTGGAAACGCTGTTGAAGACGGGTCGCCCGGAACGTCGATAGTCTGGCCGGTCAGCCTGCCCATGCCTTCGATGCGGATGTGACGGACATTGTCCTTGTCTGTGGTCACTTCAAGATTCGCGCCAAAACCGCGCAGCATCTTCTCCGTATGATCGCGCGTCATCACCGGCTCAATCACGGTGGTGACACCGGGCGTGTTGAGACCCGCCAGCAACACCGCGGACTTGACCTGCGCCGAGGCCATCGGCACGCGGTAGGAAATCGCCGTCGCCGTCTTCGGCCCGCGCAGCGTCAGCGGCATCCGGTCGCCCTCCGCAGCTGCCACCGTCACGCCCATCAGCCGCAGCGGGTCGAGCACGCGCTTCATTGGCCGGCTCTGCAGCGAAGCGTCGCCGATGAATGTTGTCGCCATGTCATAAACGCCGGTCAGCCCCATCGTCAGGCGCGAGCCGGTGCCTGCATTGCCGAAATCCAGCGGCTCCGACGGCTCCTTGAGGCCGCCATTGCCCACGCCTTCAATGATCCAGACATTTCCGTCCTTGCGGATCTTCGCCCCCATCGCCGACATGGCCTTGCCGGTGTTGATGACATCTTCGCCCTCCAGCAGGCCGGTGATCCGCGTCTCGCCCGACGCCAGCCCTCCGAACATGAAGGAGCGGTGCGAAATAGACTTGTCGCCGGGAATGTTGACGGTTCCGGCGAGATTTTCGGAGCGGCTGGCGGTCGCGGGTTTTGGCAAAGGGGGATGGCTCATGGGAATGCGGCTTCGAAAGGGGATTTCTGCTGGCGCGGCTCTAACACAGGATTTCCGGGGGGTCATCTCCATGTAAAATTGATTTTTCTTTGGCTTTGACAAGCCCGCCGCTTTGCGGCTATGCACGCGCGATTTCGTTTCGGCCATTGGCTCAAGCCAAGCCGGCGAAGATATTCACGAGGTGTAAATTGTCCAAAGCCGCACTCGGCACCAAACGCACTTGCCCGGAGACCGGCAAGAAATTTTATGACCTGAACAAAGACCCGATCATTTCGCCCTATACCGGCATCGCCTATCCGCTGTCCGCCTTTGAGCAGGTCAAGCGCGAAATGCGCGCGCAGGAGGACGAGGAGGAAGTGGCGGAAGTCGATGTCGTGCTCGAATCGCCGGAATTCGTGCCGCTTGAAGAGGCGGATGGCGATGACAAGCCGGATGCCGAAGAGCTTCCCGATCTTGGCGACGATGAGGTTGATATCGGCGAGGATGCGGAAGACACATTCCTTGAGGAAGAGGAAGGCGAAGACGATGTCGCCGACATGCTGGGCGGACGCGGCGAGGGCGAAGACGAGGTCTGACCGTCTGTTGTTTGCACTTGATATTAAGGGTTCGCCGCTTTAAGAACCCGCTCGATTGAAGGCCTCATGGCCTTCGGTTCTGACCCGCAAGGTCACCGGTCCACCGGTAAGAGGGGCCATAGCTCAATTGGTAGAGCGCTTGCATGGCATGCAAGAGGTCGGCGGTTCGATTCCGCCTGGCTCCACCAGCCTTCGCCCTCCGGGCTACGGCTCGGCAAGCCGAAGGCGCAGACGGGCCGGTGACAGAAGCGCGAAGGCTGCCGCGCCGTAGCGCGAAGCGCGTAGGCGGGCTTTCCAACTTAAGCTCCACTTTTCTTGGAATGAAGCCCGCAAATCACTCCGGCAATCTCCAATCAACTGCAGCCATCCCCCGCTCGGCCAGAAACTCATTCGCCTTCGAAAAATGCCCGCAGCCGATAAAGCCCTGATGCGCCGACAGCGGCGAAGGGTGCGGCGCTTTAAGGACCAGATGCCTCGACGCATCGGCAAAGGCCGCCTTGCGCTGCGCATATGCGCCCCAGAGC
>JANMMM010000117.1:0-1766 GCA_031373225.1 Phyllobacteriaceae bacterium
TCGGCTATACTGCCTGAACCTGATAGCGCACTCACTCCTGCCAGTATCACCATCTCGAAACGAGGGGCACGTGGGATTTAAGATCGGTGACAAGGTCATTTACCCGAATCATGGGCTCGGGGTCGTCGAGAAGGTCGAAGAAAAGACCATTCTCGGAACCACGTGTGGATTCTTTCACCTTCGGATTTTGTCGAACGAAACGACCGTCCTGGTCCCCGTCGCCAACGTAGATAACGTTGGCCTGCGCCGGGCCATTACGGATGAAGAAGTTGAACGATTGTTCCAACTGCTGGGCGACGGCAAGATCGACAACCACCAGAACTGGAAAGGCCGTTTCAAGGACAACTCCGACAAGATGCGCACCGGCTCCATTTACGACATGGCCGATGTGCTGAAGAGCCTGACTTTCCTGGCCAAGTCGAAGAGCCTGTCGTTCCGCGAAAAGCGCATGCTCGACCGCGCCAAGGCCCTCATTGTCTCGGAGATTTCCGAGGTCATGCGGACCACCGCGGCCGACATCGAAGAGCGGGTCAACACCGCCCTCGAAAAGTGCTTCGTCCAGAAGGCCCGGACGGCCCAGCGCGCCGCAACCCGCGCGACCAAGGCGGCTCCGGCGAAGGCCGCCGTGGCACGTGTGACGCCCCTGGCAGCTCCGGCTCGCCGCCAGGCTCGCGCCTCCTAACTCTTTAAGCCGCCGGGTTCATTTTTCCTTGAAACGAGGGAAGAAGTGAACCCGGCGTCCTTGATCGCCGCCGTCCGGTCAGTCCTGACCTACGTCGTCGTTTCCCTTTACGTCCTGGTCGCCGGCCCCATCGGCCTCGGCATCGCCATTCCCTTCAAGCTCAAGGGCGTGCTCTACGAGCTGGGCCACATTGGCGTCGGCCTGGCCCTGGGCATGGCCGGCATTCGCTACCGGGTCACCGGCGCGGAGAAGGCGCCGGCCGGTCGAGCGGTCGTGTTCTGCTCGAACCACGAGAGCAACGTCGATCCGCCAGTGCTGTTCCAGGCGCTGCATCGCCGGCTGCATGTGCTGTTCAAGGCCGAACTCAAGAAGCTGCCGATCCTGGGCAAGGTCATGCTGGCCGGCGGCTTTGTCGCGGTGGAGCGTGAACGGAAAGAAGCCTCGATGGCGTCGATCGAGCGGGCTGCCGACTCCATTCGCGCAGGCAACTCGTTCTTGATTTTTCCCGAAGGCACCCGCAGCCGCACGTCGGAGCTCTTGCCATTCAAGAAGGGTGGCTTCATCATGGCCATCAAGGCGCAGGCGCCCATTGTGCCGGTGGCGATCTCGGGCGGCCGCGACGCCATGCAGAAGGGCAGCTGGTTCGTGCGGCCGGTGATGTGCCGCATTCGCATTGGCGAACCCGTCGAGACGGCGGGCATGTCGGTGGACGATCGCGATCAACTGATTGAAGTGGTTCGGGCGCGCATTGAAGCCCTGCTGAAAACCTAGGGATCTGTCCCCGGGTTCCGCGAGGGGACTGACCCCCTCTGCAGTGAGCACTGATGGAAATACTGGCGACACTCGGCCGCACCCTCGGGTTCTCGCTGGCCGCCGGCGTGAATTTGTACGCGACGGTCGCGGTACTTGGCCTGGCGGCGCGCTACCACTGGGTCCAGCTTCCCGAGCAGTTTCAGATCTTCAACAACTGGTTGGTCATCGGCTTCGCGGCCGTGTTCTATGTGGTCGAGTTCGTGGCCGACAAGATCCCGTGGGTCGATTCGAACTGGGATTCCGTGCACACCGTGATCCGGCCGATTGGCGG
>JANMMM010000139.1:0-12291 GCA_031373225.1 Phyllobacteriaceae bacterium
GTGAAGGATGAGTCCAATGTCTTTTTCAATGTCACAAATTGGGGTGTAAACCTACAAACGAACGCAAGTGATCCGGATTTGTACATCAACAATATGGCAATTACAGGTGGCAACGACCTGTTGCAGGCGGCCAAGCCGTTCTGGAAGACTTTCAGCTACGACACTTTGACCAAGATGACCGAAGGCGATGTCATCGCGTCACAGAACTGGAACGGCTATGGCTGGCGCGCCCGGCAGAAGATTCCGACCATCAAGTTCGCCTACCCAAAAGAAGGCATTGAGGGATTCATGGACAATGTGACCGTGCTCAAAGGCGCTGCCAATGTTGAGAACGCCAAGCTTTTTCAGAACTTCATCATGGACCCTGAAAACGCCGCGATGATCTCAAACTATGCGCGCTACGACAACGGCATCGCCGGCAGTCACAAATTTCTCGATGCCGACTTTGCCAATGCGCCGGAAATCAATCCGCCGGTCGGCGCGCCCGTGCCCGAATATGTGGTGCCCTGCCCGCCGGACGTGGTCGAGATCAACAATAAGATTTGGACCAGCCTGCGCAAGTAGCTTCTGAACATGGACGCCCGGCGGCAATCGCCGGGCGTTTCTCTTTTGGAAAATCCAAAAATGAAAACAGTATTCTCGCCGCGCCATCTCGGCCATTGCAACAACGTCGAACTCGTCGCGGGTCAAATCGTCCCCGCCTTCGAAAAGCCGTCGCGCGCCGAGTTTGTCATTGCGCGCGTCAAGGCGGAGCGGCTTGGTGAAATTATAGAACCTAAAGTCCATGGCCTCGAAACCGCCGCCAAAGTCCACCGGCGGGACTATCTCGACTTCCTTCCCACCGTCTATTCGAAATGGAAAGCGGCGGGGCGCACCGGCACTGCCCTGCCCTTCACCTGGCCGACGCGCGGCCTGCGCGGCGACAAATGTCCGGACTTCATCGACGGCCAGCTCGGCTACTATTCATTCGACGCCGGCATCGGCTTCGTCGAAGGCACATGGGACGCCATCCTATCGTCCAAGGACACGGCCCTGACCGCCGCCGGCATCATCAATTCCGGCGAACCGTCCGCGTTCGCGCTCTGCCGCCCGCCCGGCCATCACGCCGGCGCCGGCTTCATGGGCGGCTATTGCTATATCAACAACGTGGCGGTGGCGGCGCAATGGCTGCTCGACAAGGGCGCAGAGCGCGTGACAATCCTTGATGTCGATTACCACCATGGCAACGGCACACAGGAAATCTTCTACTCCCGCGCCGACGTGCAGGTCATCAATCTCCACGCCGATCCGATGCTGGAATATCCCTATTTTCTCGGCCCCGCCGACGAGCGCGGCGCCGGCGCCGGCGAAGGGTACAATCTCAACTATCCAATGCCCTTCGGCACCGCGTGGACACAATGGAGCGCGGCGCTGGGCGACGCATGCGGCAAGCTCTCAGCCTTTGGGCCGGACGCGGTTCTGGTGTCGCTAGGCGTCGACACATTCGAAAAGGACCCGATTTCAAAATTCAGACTGACAAGCGCCGATTACCCCAGGATTGGCGCGCGCATCGCAAAGCTCGGCCTGCCGACGCTGTTTGTCATGGAAGGCGGCTACGCCGTCGCGGAGATCGGCGTCAACGCCGTCGGCGTTCTCACCGGCTTTGAAGGGCGCTGAGTTCACCCCCTCAAATCGTCTCCGTCACCTTGCGCAGATGCCTGGGCTTGTCCGGATCCAGCCCCAGCCGCCGCGACTGCGCCTCGACAAACCCATAAAACGAGGCAATCTGCACCAGCGCGTCCGTGAGCCGGTGTCCGGTGCTCACACGCGGCAGAGTGCGGGCTGCGCGGACCTTGTCCGTCAGCGCAAACACAATCGCGCCCTGCCCCGCCATCTGATCCGCCACTGTCGCCACATGCGCCTCGCTTTCATCGCCCGCGCACAGCGCCAGAACGGGAAACCCTTGGCCGACAATCGACACCGGCCCGTGCATCACCTCCGCCGCCGAAAACGCCTCGGCATGCAGGCCGCAGGTCTCCTTGAATTTCAGCGCCGCTTCGCCTGCGATCGGCAGGCTCGGCCCGCGCCCCAGAATATAGAGCGAAGATTTTCCATCGAGAGCCTCGTGCAGCTCAGACCAGTCCAGCGCCACAGCCTGCGCCAAAGTTTCCGGCAGGCCGGCAATCGCCCGCCGCAGCGCCGCATTCTCCGTGGATTCCGCCAGAATCAGCAGCCCGGCAATGGCCGAATTGACAAAAGTCTTGGTCGCCGCCACCGACACTTCCGGCCCGGCCATCAGGTCCATGGTCAGGTTCGCCGCCGCCGCCAACGGCGAATCCGGCACATTGGTCAGCGCGACGACCAGGCTGCCGCCGCGCCGCGCGTTTTCGGCCATTGCAACAATGTCGGGGCTTTTGCCCGACTGCGAAATCGCCAGCGTCACCGAATGCGCCATGCGCATCTGGCGCTGATAGACCGAGGCAACCGACGGACCTATCGAGGCGACCGGAAGGCCCGATTCCAGCTCGACAGCGTATTTTAAGAACCCCGCCGCATGGTCAGACGAGCCGCGCGCGATGGTCGCGAGAAACCGCGGCGACTGAATGCGCACCGCCTCGTCGATCCGCAACAATATCTTTTTCGATCCGTCGATCAGCCGCGCCGCCGCCTGCGGAATTTCATTGATCTCCGCGCGCATCTGCGTCGTTGAGTTCATGTGCTCAGACATTTTCCAGCGCTCCTGCCCGTTCAGCATTCATCTTTTTTGAATCGCGCCCGCCAAGCGCGCCCGCCAGCGCTAAACTTGCGATAAGCCCCGGCAGCAGCATGGCAAGCCCGGTCCTTATCCCCATATATTCAGCGGCAAAGCCGATGAGGGGAGGTCCAATCAAAAATCCTGACAGCGCGACAAACGTCAATATGGCGACGCTCGACGCCGCCGGCCTGTCGGTCAGCGCCGCCGCCGCCGTCACCGCCAGCGGGAATCCCACCGACACACCAAAGCCGGCCAGCGCAAATCCCGCAATGGCGAAACCCGCGCCGGGAGCCGCCAGCACGCATGACATGCCCGCCAGCGCCAGCGCGCCGCACAGCCGCGCCGAAGCAACCGCGCCGAGCCGCGCCTTCATGCGGTCGCCGGCAAATCGACCGGCCGCAACCATTGCAGCAAAGGCGGTGAAACCGAGCCCCGTCGCGCCGCTCGCCAACCCAAACTCATCGCGCAGGAAAATGCCCGACCAGTCGGCGACCGCGCCTTCCGTCATGGTGATGCCGAAGGTGAACGAGCTAATCGCCAGCAGCGCGGTCCCCAGAAGCGCTCTTGATGCCGGACCGCCGTCTAACTCTGCCTGCACGTGGGCGTGCATAGCCGGAAGGCCGCCCGCCAGCGCAAGCCCGGCAGGCAGCGACACAAGCGACACAAGCGCGACCGAAGCAAAAGGCGGCAGCGCAAGCAGCGCAAGCGCCGCGCCAGCAAGGCTCCCCGCCATGATGCCGACGCTCCAGGACCCGTGGCAGGCGCTCATGATCAGGCGTCCTCCGGACTTTTCAATCTCGTCCGCCGTCAGATTCAATCCAAGCTCCACGAGCGCGATGGACGCGCCCGCCAGCGCCAGAGCCGCAAAAAGCATCGGCGCGCTTGGCGCGAGCGGCGGCAGGCACATGAGCGCCAGATAGGCAGGCAGGCCATACAATATCAGGTTTCGCCCGCCAAGCGCCGCGCCAATCCGGCCGCCGAACGGCAGCGCCGTGAGCAGCCCCGCCGGAAAGCCGAGCAGCGCCAGCGACAGCGCCGCCGGCCCCATGCCCAGCCGCAGCTGCACATCCGGAATCTGCGGCAGCCAAGCGCCCAGCGCCAGCGGCTGCAGCGCAAAAATCATCATGATGCGGGTCTGATTGCTCATCACGCCGCATCCTTTCCATCCAGTCCATGCGGATCAGAAACACGCGGCCAGATGGGCCGGGAAAGCTTGGCGTATTTCGTCCGGGCCGGATCGGTTGGGTAAGATGTCGGCGCGGAAACGTAGATGATCTCTGCCGCAATCGGAGCAAACCCGGCATAGAAATGATTGGTGGATTTAATCAGCAGCACTTCTTTCCCAAGCGGATCGACACCAAGACCGGTGAACACGTCCGGCTCGAAAGTCTGCGTCCGATTGGTGTTGAGGATAACGTCGATCTCGGTTCCCGCAATGCGTACAAGCGCCGAGCGCCCCAGCGTGACCCGGCTGGGGCCAAAGCTCTGCCAAGCCTCTTCAACAACTTTCAGCACTTCCACATCCGCGTCAATCGGCTCGCCCGCCTCGGCCCCCGCTTTGCCGCCAAAGCGCAGACGCAGCCGCGCGCCCTCGCCCGCCGCGTGGCAGAAGGTCACCGCCCTCGGGTCCCAGATCGTCGCAACGCCGACCCGCTTCACGCCGCGCTCGATCAGACGCCGCAGGATCACCGTGCCGTCCCCCGCCACGCCGCCGCCGGGATTGTCCCATGTGTCGGAAATGACCGCCGGTTTCCCCGGATCCCGCGCGTGGGCGGCCAGCGCCTTGTCGATGCCATGCTCGACGCTTTCCATGTCCATCAGCGTGTCTTCACGCATGGCATAGAGTTCCATGCCAAGCGTCCGCGCCAGCCTGTCTCCCTTGTCCTTATCATTGTCGGTGACGACAATGATGCGCGTGCCCATCTCTGGCACATCCGCCGCCATGAAGCCGTGGACGACGGAGACCGAGAGGATTCCGTCCTTGCCCTGCAGGTCTTTGAGACGGTTTACAAAGCTGCGCATCGGCTCGCGGTTGGTTGGAAAAACGGCGATCATTCGGCAGTCAAATGTAGAGATGACCGGCTTGATTTCACCCCGCAGCGCCGCGAACGCAAGGTCAACAACATGCTCGCCCCGTTCATAAAAATCAGTGTGCGGAAATTCCAGAAACGCCGCCATGATGTTGCACGCCTCAACCCGCTTTGGCGTCAGATGGCTGTGCGGATCAAACTCGCAGGCGATCAGCGCATCCGGTCCGGCAATCGCGCGCACGCGTTCCAGCAGGTCGCCCTCGCAATCGTCATATCCCTGCGCCACCATCGCGCCATGCAGCCCGAGAATGACCCCGTCCACCGGCAGCGCCGCGCGCAGTTGTTCCAAAATCTCGTCACGCAATTCTTCATAGGCCTTGCGCTGAATAATGCCGCCCGGCTCCGCCCACACCGCCGTCCCCTCAATCACCGTCAACCCCTCGCGCGCCGCCAGCTTGCGCAGGACCACCATTGGCGAGGAGCACAGCGTCGGCGTGTCAGGATGCTCTCCCGGTCTTGCATACAGCGCGCTTTCAAATGAGGCGCGGTCGGTGGGCACGGGCGAGAATGTGTTAGTCTCGGTGGCGAGCGATGCCGTGAATATACGCAGGCCCGCCACGTCCGCTCAGGCCTTCGTCAGGGGCATGTAAGCGACCGCTTCTATCTCGACTTTGATGTCGATCATCAACCGGCATTCCAGCGTGCTGCGCGTCGGCGGCTCTTTTGGAAAGTATGTGGCGTAAACCTTGTTCATCCCGCCGAAATCGCGCGCGTCCTCAAGAAACACGGTGGTCTTTACGACGTGCTCCATTGCGGCGCCCGCCAGCGCCAGCGCGGCTTTGACATTCTCCAGCACCTGCCGCGTCTGCGGCTCGATCCCGCCATCCACAACGCTGCCGTTTGGCCCGGTCGGCACCTGTCCTGAGATGAAGATGAAATCACCCGCCCGAACTGCCGGAGACAGAGGCACATGTGAGGAGCCGAAAACCTGTTTCATTACAATGCGTCCCAAAAAGTGATTTTTTTACATTAAGCTCTAAATCGCAGCGTTCAAGCGAAATTTTCTGTTGTTAGTTTACATTTTATGCCTTAGCGTCGCGGACGAGACAAATAACTTGGATGGCGGCGCGGCAAGGCAATGGCTGACTTCACCGGCAAATCAGCGCTCATCACCGGCGCGGGAGGCGGGCTTGGCCGAGCGCTGTGCCGTCTGTTTGCCGCGCGCGGCGCTTCGCTGATTTTGTGCGATGTGAGCGTGGAAGCCATCGCGGGCTTTGAAGACGCAGAAAAAATTGCGTTTGATTTGCGCGATCGGCGCGCCGTCCCGGCCGCGGCTCAATCAATCATAAATGCGTATGGCGTTCCCGACATTCTCATCAATAATGCAGGCTGGACCCGCGCGGAAACTTTGCCCCCGATCACGCCGGAACAGGTGTTTGACGAAATCGACCTGAACCTCGCCAGTGTCGCCGCCTTCACCTCAATCATCGCCAAGGCCATGGCCGCGCGCGGCTCGGGCGCCATTGTCTGCATCTCCTCCGTCAACGCGCTGCTGCACTACGGCAACCCGGCCTACGCCGCCGCCAAGGCCGGCATCAACGCCTTCACCCGCGCCATCGCGGTCGAATATGGCGGACGCGGCGTACGGGCAAACGCCGTCTGTCCCGGTTCGATCCGCACCCCGGCCTGGGACCACCGCATCCAGCGCGACAAAGACATTCCGGCCAAGCTGGCGCGGCATTATCCGCTTGGCCGCATCGTCGAGCCGCATGAAGTCGCTGAGGCCGTGACCTTCCTCGCTTCGGACCTCGCATCGGGCATTACCGGAGTCTCGCTTGCGGTGGACGCAGGTCTTACGGCGGGCAGCAACCCGTTCATTCAAGACATCTTGGCGGGCTGATGCGCAACATAGTCGATATCATCACACGCCTTCAGACGGCCGAGAAAGAGGGCTCCAAGTCCGACCGCCTGCTCGCCGCCATGGTGCTTGCCGATCTTGACTTCGCCTCTAAATCCTCGATCTCGGAAATGGCCGCGCGCATCGGCGTCAGCGAGCCGACAGTCACACGCTTCTGCCGCAGCCTCGGCTGCGAAGGCGTGCGCGATTTCAAATTCTGGATCGCGCAGGCCATGGCCGTCGGCGGCCAGTATCTGACCGCCGAGCCCGCCAGCCGCGACACGCGCGGGCAGCGCGTTGCCGCGCTCATCGCCGACGCCGCGATCACCTCGATCCAACGCGTAGCCGCCTCTGTGGACATGACAAAAATCGTCAGCATCGCCGAACAGCTCAGTGCCGCTGGCCAGATCCTCTGCATCGGCTCCGGCGGCACATCCTCAATGCTGGCGACCGAAATGCAGAACCGGCTCTACCGGCTCGGCATATCCGCCGTCGCGCAGGTGGACGGCCAGCTTCAGCGCATGTTCGCCGCCGTCTCGACGCAGAACACTGTGGTGCTTGCCTTCTCCACCTCCGGCTACGCGCAGTCCGTCGTGGACGCCGTGCAGGTCGCCCGCCAATATGGCGCGGCCACTGTTGCCGTCACTGCGCCCGGTTCTCCTTTGGCGGGCGCTGCTGAGACAGTGGTCGAATTCCGCCCCATGGAAGACGGCAACCTCTACAAGCCAACTTCGTCGCGCTTCGCGCTTCTTGCAATCGTTGATATGCTGGCCATGGCCGTGGCCGAAAGCCGGGGAACGAAGGTGATGGAATCGCTGCGCCGCATCAAGCAGAGCCTTAACACGCTGAAGGTCGAAGACCCCGGCCTCCCATTAGGCGATTGAAATCATGACACGACCGAAAACAATCGCTGAAATCGACACTCCCGCAGTCATTATCGACTTGGACCGGGCGCTGGCCAACATCGCCCGCGCGCAGGCCCATGCCGATGCGCAAGGCTTGAAGCTGCGCCCGCATATCAAAACACACAAGCTGCCATTTTTTTCCAAGAAGCAGGTCGAAGCAGGAGCTGTCGGCATCACCTGTCAGAAGCTGGGCGAAGCGGAGGTGATGGCGGACGCGGGGCTGACCGACATTTTCCTTCCCTACAATATTCTCGGAGCCGCCAAGCTTGCGCGGCTTGAGACGCTTCACAAGCGCATCAAAATTTCTTTGACGGTTGACAATGACGTGTCGCTCGCCGGACTTGCGGCGACGTTCGCTGACAATACGCTTCCCCTCAAAGTCCTTATCGAATGCGACACCGGCATGGGCCGCTGCGGCGTGCAGACGCCGGAAGAGGCACTGGCGCTGGCAAGGAAAATAGCCGCCGCCTGCGGCCTGCATTTTGGCGGCCTTATGACCTATCCTGCCGCCGGGCGGCAGCAGGAAGCGGAGGAATGGCTGGCGCTCGCCGCCAAGGCGCTGGCAGAAGCCGGACTTGCCTGCGAAACCGTCACCAGCGGTGGCACGCCAGACCTCTGGGCTTCAGGCGGCAATAAAGTGGTCACCGAATACCGCCCCGGCACCTATATTTATCTCGACCGCTATCAGGTCGCCCAAGGTGTTGGCGCGCTGGAAGACTGCGCGCTTACGGTGCTTTCAACAATTGTCAGCCGCCCTACACATGACCGCGCCATCCTTGACGCGGGTTCAAAAGCGCTGACGAGCGACACGCTGGGAATGACCGGCTTCGGCGTCCTCACCGAACATCCCGGAGCGCTGGTTTCCGGCCTGAGCGAGGAACACGGAACCGTGGCTCTGAACGGCGCGCGTCTCAACGTTGGTGACCGCGTCCGCGTCCTGCCCAACCATGCCTGCGTCGTGTCAAACCTGTTCGACGAGGTTCATCTCATCTCAGGCGACAAGGTCATCGACATAATCCCGGTCGCCGCGCGCGGTCGCGTCGGCTGATTTCATAACGGAGCTCCCCATGCAACCTCATCAGAACACATTCCACGCCGACCATGAGCGCAGCGCCATCTGGGACATGCTGGTCACCCGCGACATCGCCGCCTATGTTGGGCAGAACTGGGCGATGGTCGCGGATGATTTCATTGAGGACGGCTTCACCGGCATCCACGCCCACAAATCGCCAAACCCGGACGAATGGACCCTCGCTTTCCCATCACTCGCCGCCTACCGCGAAGAATGGCTGCGCCAGGCGGCGGAGTCATCGGCAACTAAGTTCGCCGAACCGTTAGGCGAAGGCATCCTGCGGGCGACAAGCATCGGGCAGATTGAGATCAACGGAGAGTCAGCCGTCGCGCACAAAAAATTCGACGGAAAGATCGCGCTGGCTGACGGGAGTTTTGACGTGCTGAACTGGCAAACGCTCTATTTCTGCCGCAGACAGGGCGGGCGATGGAAGATAAGCGGATTTGTCGGATACATGGCGCACAAATGACCGATGGCTGAACGGCTGCCGCAGTAATGTAAATTATTCATTTTTTCTGATGCGCAAAACCAGATGCGCAAAGGAAGTCACTTATTCATTTCCGCCACTTTTTGGATCAAACTCGACAATTATTCGATTTTTGCAGCGCAATTTTCGATTTACTCTCCTATTTCCCCCACTATCCGCTGCAAATGATGGCGACAAGTCCGTCGCAAGGAAATTTGCAAAGTGTTAATTTCCGGCTTGACATCAGGCCGCCAAAGCCATTATTTATGTAAATAGTTTACATTAATCCATTCAACACCCGGCGCGCCGGGACGATACCGGGTTTAAGCGCAATGAGGGTTGGGATCATCGGGCTGGGGTTTCGTCTGGGCTATCTGGCCCGGATTTTCAACGAAACCGTGCCCGGATTCAGCGTCGCCGGCTATGTCGATCCGAACCCCGCCGGCCTCGAATATGCGCAGAAGCACGGCGTCGGAATGGGCCGCGCCTTTGGCAGCCTTGCCGAGCTGATTGCTTCGGAAAAACTCGACCTGCTGATGGTCGGCTCGCCCAATCATCTGCATCTTGAGCACCTTAGCGAGGGCCTCGCAGCCGGCCTGAAAATCTTCGCCGAAAAGCCGGTCGTCACCAGCGTCGCCGAAACCATGGCTTTGGCCAAACTCCTGTCGCGGCACGATCCGGATCAGGTCATGGTCGGTCTCGTGCTGCGCTACGCGCCGCTTTATGTCGCGTTGCGCAAGGCGCAGGCGGACGGGCAGCTCGGCGACATTGTCTCCATCGAAGCCTCCGAGCATATAGCGCCCTATCACGGCGCTTTTTTCATGCGCGACTGGCGCCGGCACGAGAAATATTCCGGATCCTTCATGCTGGAAAAGTGCTGCCATGACCTTGATCTCTACAATGGCGTCATGGGCTGCCGCCCGGCGCGGGTGGCGAGCTTCGGCGGGCGCCGAAGCTTCGTGCTGAAAAACGCGCCGTTCGCATTGGGCACCAACGACGACCAGGTTTATCACTGCAAACCCAGCGGCTGGCTCGGCTCGGACAAGGTTTTCGACAGCGACGGCGACATTATCGATTTCCAGACCGCCATTGTTGAATATGAGAGCGGCGCATCGATGGCGTTCCACACAAATCTCAATGTCCCCGACGAATTCCGCCGCTTCTGCGTCATGGGATCAAAGGGCATGGCCGAGGGCGATTTCGTCCGCAACTTCTTCAAAGTGCATGACGCGCGCACCTCGGACAAGCTGCTCGACATCAAGTTTGAGTTTGACGGCATTTCCGACCATTACGGCGCGGACGAGCAGATGGCCCGCGACGTGGCCGCCCATATGCTGAACGGAACAGCCTTGCCCGTCTCCGTCACCGACGCGCTTGAAGCCGGACTTTTGGCCATGTGCATCGATGAAGCGCGGCGCACAAAAACGGTGATTGAAATGGGAGAAATTTGGGCGCAGTTTGACGCATCGCTGTCCGGTGCATTGAGTTGAGGAAGGCGCTGAAATGAACAATTCGAAGAGCGCCGCCGCATTCGCTTTCATGCTGCTCCTGCCCGCGCTGATCTATGTTCTGTTCATCGTCGCCTATCCGCTGGTCGAGACCGTCAATCTCTCCTTCACCGACGCCGCCCTGAAGCCCAAGACCAACTGGGTGGGCTGGGCGAACTACCAGAAGATTTTCAACGGCGATTTCTCGTCGATCATCATCCGCACCTTCATCTGGACGTTCTTTTCCGTCGCCATCAAGATGATCATAGGCGTCATGGGCGCGGTGCTGCTGAATGCAGCGGTCCCGGGCCGCACCCTGTTCCGCATCCTCCTCATGCCGCCATGGATCGTGCCGATGGCGGTGGGCATTTTCATGTGGGGCTGGCTCTATAATGGCCAGTTCGGCATGATCTCCGGCCTGCTGCAGAAATTCGGCATCACCGACGGCCCCGTCGCCTTCCTCGCCTATGGCCGCTCCGCCTTTTGGGCCACCATTGTCACAGACGTTTGGATCGGCGTGCCGATGGTGACTATTTACATGCTGGCCGCCATCCAGTCGATTCCGAAAGACCTGTACGAAGCCGCATGGACTGATGGCGCCGGGCGCTTTTACCGCTTCCGCCGCATCACGCTGCCGATGATTGTTCCGGCGTTGGCAACCATGTCGATGCTGTCTCTGATCGCCACGTTCAATTCATTTGACATAATCTGGATCCTGACGCGCGGCGGGCCGAGCGGCGAGACGACGACCATGATCATCGACACGTACAAGACCGCCATCGGCTCGTATAAATATGGCGAGGGTTCGGCCCGCGCCGTAATGATCTGCCTGTTCCTGTCGCTGTTTTCCTTCCTTTATTTCCGCGTAGTCAGCCGCATCGGCACGGGGGAGAAAAAATGAAAAAAGCCCCCAAAGCCATGATCGACCGCTACAGCTGGCCGGAGACGATAGGCATCTATCTCGGCATTCTTCTGCTGATGTTTTTTGTCCTCGCCCCGTTCATCGAAGGCTTCCTTGTTTCACTGAAGCCGCTGTCACTGCTGTTCTCCTCGCCCTACCGCTTCTGGCATGAAAGCGCGTCGCTCGACGCTTACTATTCGATGTGGGTTTCCGTCCCCGCCTTTGGCCGCTACGTTTTCAACAGCCTATTCATCTCCGTCATAGTCACCATCGTCGTGCTCATTCTCGTCGTCCCCGCCGCCTATGCCTTCGCGCGTTTCGAGTTCCCGTTCCAGGGTGCGCTGCTGGGCGGGTTCCTTGCGGTCAACATGTTCTCCGGCGCGGTCCTGCTCATTCCTTTGTTCCGCCTGATGCGCTCGCTTGGCGTGTTGAACACCTATTTCGCCATGATCGTCCCCGGTGTCGCCTTCCTGATCCCGACCGCCATTTGGCTGCTGCGCGCCTACCTGTTGCGCATACCAAAGGAGCTGGAGGAAGCGGCGTGGGCGGACGGGGCGAGCCGGCTTTACATCCTGCGCCGCGTCATCCTGCCGCTCGCCATGCCGGGCATTGTCGTGGCGGCGATCACCACATTCATCGGCGTTTACGCCCAGCAATTCATCTTCGCGCTGACCTTCAACTCGAAGACCGAATACATGCCGCTGCCGATAGGCCTTTTCGCCTATTTCGGTCGCCAGGAAGTGGCATGGAACGAACTCATGGCGGCCAGTTTTGTCGGCATCGCACCGGCGCTCGTCAT
>JANMMM010000154.1:0-11294 GCA_031373225.1 Phyllobacteriaceae bacterium
CGATTTTGGCGAGACCTTGCTGAAAATTTTTACACACGGCCTCGGTCGCGGGCAGGCAAATGAGCGGCTCGGTTATTTTTTTGGCAATCACTCTGACAAATTATTTTCAGATTAACCCAAACGGGTGATGAAACTGTAACAGTCTTGGCTTACCTTAACGTCAACCTTGGAAACAAGGAACAAGTTCCGGGTGTCCTTTGCGCCCCACTCGGCGCCCGGGAAGAGCCGCTCATACCCATAACGGACCATGGGGATGAGCGGCACTTGGGGTTCAAAGTCTTCCGCTGCGAAAATCACGAAAAAATCACGCCCATCACCATTATTGGTGATGCGCCGCCGCCTTCCGTTGAGTTAGCTGCGGTCACGCCCTCCACAAGGGGGCAAACGCTGGGCGTCAAGTTCCCTCTTGGCGCATCGGCAACCGCCCATTCCCGACCGGACCGCGTGGAATGGGCGGTTTTTTCATCAAATATTAAGCAAACCAGCGCACTTGACGCATTCAATCGATTGATGCGCCTCTCTTAAGCCAGATTCAGGCCCTAGCGCGCTTCAAAATCAAATTGGGCTTGGACATGAACATCGTCACACACATCGAATCAGCGCGCGAGCGCGAGGCTTCTGCGGCGCTTGCCGCGCACTACCGCCAGATTGGCTCCGGCGCGATTCTCGCGGCGGTACTGGCTGTCACCCGGCAGCGCGAGCTTCTCGCCAACGCCTCACAGCCCGCCAAACAGGCGGCCTGAGAGCGACAGGCCGATCGCCGCCATCACCAGGCCGATCAGAACATCCAGAACGCGCCATGCGGCCGGCTTTGCAAATACCGGCTCCAGCAGGCGCGCGCCATATCCAAGGGCGAAAAACCAGGCGAACGACGCAGTCATTGCGCCCAACGCGTAGAAAAGCCGCCCCTGCCCCTCATAACGCGCCGAAAGGCCGCCCAGCAGCACGACCGTGTCGAGATAGACATGCGGGTTGAGAAAAGTGAAGGCAAGGCAAGTGGAGACGGCAAGTTTCAGACTGCCCTCGCCCTTTCCCCGCGTGTCCATGGCCGCCGGATGCATGGCGCGGCGAAAGGCGATGAAGGAATAGGCGAAAAGGAACGCCGCCCCGCCGAAGGTGACCGCCTTGATCAATTGCGGCGAACGCTGGATGAGCGTGCCGAGGCCCGCGACGCCGAGCGCGATCAGGATAGCGTCAGCCAGCGCGCAGATCAGGCACAGAATGAAGACATGCTGACGCAACAGGCCCTGACGCAGGATGAAGGCGTTCTGCGCGCCGATGGCGATGATGAGCGACGCGCCGAGGATAAAGCCGTTTAGAAAGGGAGAAATCATCCTCCCATTTCAATCACTCAGCCGTTCAAGGCAACCCGGCCTGTGACAAAATCATAGATCGAACGGCGAATGGCCGGGTCCTGCAGCTTGTCGAGCGGCAGGTAGAAGGAAACGCCATTGTCATTGGCGAGGATAATTGCACCGCTTTTTTCCTCGACCCGGTCAAACGCGGTCCAGAGGAAACGCTCAAACGAGTCGCCGGCAATGGCGGTCAGCGCGCTTTCGTCAAAGGCGAAAGTCTTGCGTCCAGGCTTGGCATCGGGAAACACAAGCCGCACGGCGGCCTCCTCGGCGATGGCGCTGCGGTCTTTTTCGTTCAACTCGACGCTGATTTCGCGGATCATCTTGCTTGTCCTTCACTGCACGGCGCAGTCTCCCCGCGCCTTACAGGTAAAAATAGACCCATTGAGTTTTCAAAACAGCTTCAACTGCGTTCTGTCAGCGGGTTTCTTTGCCCGCTTGGTGGACGGCGCGACAATGGAATCACTCAAATTGTATGGTTCGTGAAGATCCGGGCCGGTATTGGCGACTTTGTTGACTTTTTCCGAGATGGCGATGGCTTCAAGGCCGAGTCCATCAGGGCATTGCAACAGCTGGGAAACGCCGCAAGGCTCAACATTGCGGCAATCCAGCCAGCGGGCGAAATGTTTCTCCTTAATGATGAGCGGCATCCGCTCGTCCACGTCGGCGGCAGCGCCCTTGGCTTCGGTCGAGATGAGGCACGCCGTGTCGATTTCAGAGCCATCAGGGCTGAGATATGTTTCCTTCAGCCCCGCCAGCGCCAGCAGGCCGCCGCTGACGGGGCGAATGAGGAAGGGCTGCGTCTTGCCCTTGCCGCGCCGCTGCCACTCGTAAAAGCCAGTCGCGGGAATCAGCACCCGGCGGTGGCGCAGTGCGCCGCGGTAGGACGGCTTTTCCGCTATGCCCTCGCAGCGCGCCGAGACGATCAGCGGAAAGGCGGAGACGTCCTTGACCCAGGAGGGAATAAGCCCCCAACGGGCGAGTGCGGCGCGGCGGTCCGGCTGATTGCTCCCGCGACCGCGCCATTCGCCCGCATCCTCAATCAACAGGATCGGCTGGGTCGGCGCGATGTTCCAGCGCGGCGGAAACGGCTCGACGCCGTCCAGCGCGAAATGCCGCGCGACGTCTTGGGGCGATGCGGTAAGGCAGAAACGGCCGCTCATGGCTTGAACTCTGGTTCGATCCGGGGTCAAGGTCAAGAATGGCTTTGGAACGAGAAGACATTTTGGACGCGGCGCTTGCCGAAGTCAGGGCTGTGTCAGTGGCCGCTTGCAACAACGGCAGGTGGTTGCTGGTGCGGCGGGGAAACGCGCCCTCGAAAGGCAAATATGCGTTTCCCGGCGGCAAGGCGGAGGACGGGGAGACGCTGGAGGACGCCGCTCGGCGGGAGCTGCGCGAAGAAACAGGTTTGGAGGCGGGGAAACTGTCCGAGCTGACGCAGTTGATTCTGCCGGGAGAAAGCTGTGTCTATGCGCTGACCGTATTCTCGGCGGATACATTGACCGGCGCGCTGGCGGCGGGCGATGACGCGGCGGATGCGGGGTTCTTTTCGATGGAAGAGATCAGCGCCCTGCCTATGTCTCCGTCAACTCTGGAGGCGATTTTGGCATTTGAAGCCGGTTTGGAAACTCCAATCGCGCGAGATTAACTCTGCTTTTCCAAAGCTCCTTTCTTCCCCTTGCCGGAACGCCTGCGCGGCTCCAAAATAGGCTTATGAAGAGGACCGGCAAATTTCAAACAATCGTCGCACTGGCGATACTCGCGGCGGCCGCTGGTCACGTGACGGCGCGCGCCGCAGATCCGGGCGATCCGCCGTTTCAGGCCAAGCTTGAGCGGCTGTCGGAGATTTTGGGTTCCGTGCACTATCTTCGCAATCTGTGCGGCGAGAAATCCAACGTGTGGCGCGACAAGATGGACGAGCTTTTGTCAGCGGAAAATCCGCAGGAAGAGCGCCGCAGCCGCCTGGTGGCGCGGTTCAACCGAGGCTACCGCTCATTCGCCTCGACCTATGGCAGCTGCACAGAATCCGCCGCGCTGGCACTGAAGAATTACACGCGCGAGGGCGAAGGCCTGACCAAGGAAATTGTGCTCAGATACGGGAATTAATTCCTCGTTAACTTTCCGGCAAGAATTGCCGCCACCCCCCTGCCGCGATCATTCAATCTTATGCTAACAAGTTAACGGGACTTTAACGGCTTGGGCCGGGGAATATAATGACGCCGACAAATTCCGAACTGAATGAGCGCATCCGCGCGGAGAAAAGGCTGGCGGCGCTCGAAAACCAGCATGAAGCCTGGGCGGACGGGATATCTGAAGGAATTGACCCGGAAATTTTAGCCTCCGCCGCGCTGGAAACGGCGCTTCTCGGTCTGGTGGAGAGCTGCGGCGAGGCGAGCGCGGCCAATTTATTGGAAATCGCGCGCGGGAAACTGGCAACGGGCGGATTTAGCGGCTATCAGTATCTGAACTAGGTTCGGGACTGAGGCAGCGCCGCATGAGGCCGCAGACAAAAAACAATAAGAAACTGGCTGCGCTGCTCGCGGGCGCCGCGCTCACGTCGTCAGTTTTCGCTTTCTACGCTGCGCCAGGCATTGCCAGCACGGGACGCGGCCAGGAACTGGCGCTGAGCGAAATCAAAAAGGAAGAGCTGCCTGCGCCAGGCGCAACCGCCGCGCCGCCGGAGGATTCTGACACACCCGCTGTCACCGTTCCGACGCCCGAGCCGATTGTTCCAGGAGCTGCGGCACCCAACGTTGAAGACCCTGCCGCCGCAGAGCCGGATGATCCGGCCGCGCAGGAACCGGAAGTCGACGGCCCGCAGGGCGCCGATCCGGCAAGGCCGAATGTTGATCCAAATGCGCCCGTTCCGCCGGTTGAGTATGATCTGACCAAGCTCCCTGCCCCTGTGCGTGAACTGCATGACAAGCTCGTGGCTGCAGCGAAAGCCGGGCTGATTGAGGCGGTGCGGCCATTGCTAAAAACAGGGGAAGACGCGACACAGCTGTCGCTGGCGGGCGTGGACAATGATCCAATCACCTTTCTCAAGAGCCTGTCGGGCGATGAGGGCGGGCAGGAAATTCTCGCCATTCTTTTGGAAGTGCTTGAAGCCGGCTATGTGCATCTGGACGCCGGCAAGCCGGAGGAGCTTTACGTCTGGCCGTATTTTTTCGCCGTTCCGCTCGACAAACTGACCGACATGCAGCGGGTGGAGCTGTTCAAACTGGTCACGTCCGGGGACTATGAGGACATGAAGAGCTTCGGCGCCTATATTTTCTACCGGGTCGGTATTTCGCCGGATGGGCAATGGCGGTTTTTCCTCGCGGGAGAGTGACCTATTTCAGCGGCGCTTCCTGAAACTCGATGGGCTCGCCCTGCGAAGGCGTGACGATCTCGCCGTTCCACATTACGCGTCTGCCGCGGATGATGGTCCCGACCGGCCAGCCCTGCACTTGCCTGCCATCATAGGGCGTCCATTGCGCGCGCGAGCCAATCCATGAATTGCGAATGGTCTCGCGGCGCTTCATATCAACGATGGTGAAATCCGCGTCATATCCGACGGCAATGCGGCCTTTGCGGGCTATGCCAAAAATGCGGTTGGGGCCATGCGAGGAGAGGTCAACAAAACGCTCAAGCGAGAGTTTTCCCCTATTCACATGGTCGAGCATGATCGGCACCAAAGTCTGCACGCCTGTCATGCCGGAGGGCGAGGCTGGGTAGGCTTTAGCTTTTTCTTCGAGCAAATGCGGCGCGTGGTCGGAGCCCAGCACATCAACAATGCCCTGTCCTATGCCTTTCCAGACGCCCTCTCGGTGGCGCGCATCGCGCACCGGCGGGTTCATCTGGATCAGTGTGCCGAGCGTTGCATAGTCGTCGGATGAGAGCGTCAGATGATGCGGCGTCGCTTCGCAGGTGGCGATGTCCTTGTGCAGGCTCAGAAAGTCGATCTCCTCGGCGGTTGAAATATGCAGCACATGGATGCGGGCGCGTGTTTTGCGGGCAATGGCAACGAGGCGCTGCGTACATTTCAGCGCCGCCACTTCATCGCGCCAGATCGGATGCGAGGCGGGATCGCCGGCAAAACGCAGATGCAGGCGTTCCTTCAGCCGGTATTCGTCCTCGGAATGAAAGGCGGCGCGGCGGCGCGTGTTTTTGAGGATCGATGCGACGCCCTTGTCATCCTCGACCAGAAGATCGCCGGTGGAGGATCCCATGAAGACTTTAATGCCCGCCGCGCCGGGCAGCCGCTCCAATTCGCCGACATGCTTGGCATTCTCCCGCGTGCCGCCAACCCAGAAGGCGAAATCGCAGTGCATCCGGTGAAAGCCGCGCCGCACCTTGTCGGCAAGCGTCAGGTCTGTAGTGGTGAGCGGATTGGTATTGGGCATTTCGAACACGGCAGTGACGCCGCCAAGCACGGCCGCACGCGAACCGGTTTCGAGATCTTCCTTGTGCTCCAGTCCCGGCTCGCGGAAATGCACCTGACTGTCGATGACGCCCGGAAGAATGTGCAGGCCTTTGCAGTCAATTGTCTGGCTTGCATAGGACGAATAAAGCGATCCAATGGCGGCGACGCGGCCTTCATTGATGGCGATGTCGCGAACACCCGCGCCGTCATGGTTGACGACGGTGCCGCCCTTGAGGATCAGATCAAAGTTCATCTCGCGCGCCCTTGCCGCCTTGAAGCTCAAGGCTTAGTTACGGGCAAAACCAAATGCAAGGAAAAGGCGGCTCATGCCGGTTTCCAGTCTTCCAAACCGATCTCTAATCCGCGTTTCCGGTGCGGAAGCGGCGCACTTTCTGCACAATCTGGTTACGGCTGACATCGAGGGGCTTGCCGCCGGCGAGCTTGCGGCGGGCGCGCTTTTGATGCCGCAGGGGAAAATATTGTTTGATTTTCTCATCAGCCGTGAGGGCAGCGGATTTCTACTGGATTGCCGCGCGGACATTGCGGCTGACTTTGCCAAGCGGATGAAATTCTACCGGTTGCGGGCGAAGGCGGATATTGAGGTTCAAGAACAGGTGCTTGTCTCGGTTTCCTGGCAAAATGATTTAAGCGGCGCTGGCTTGCGGGACATGAGGTTTGGAAGAGAGGCATCTGTCTCGCGAAACTATGATGCGGCGGCTGGCGGTGACGTGTCGCCATACACCCAGCTGCGCATCGAAAGTGGCGTTGCCGAGGGAGGCGCTGACTATGCGTTTGGCGATGTGTTTCCACATGACGTCAATCTTGATCAGACCGGCGGCGTGTCATTTGCCAAGGGCTGCTATGTCGGTCAGGAGGTCGTTTCGCGCATGCAGCACCGGGGCACCGCGCGAAGAAGGGTGTTGATCGCGGCGGGCGATTCCCTGCTGGAGGCTGGCGCACAGATCACCACGGGCGGGCGGGCCATCGGGGCGTTTGGTTCGGCTTTGGGAAACAAGGCCTTGGCGCTCGTTAGAATCGACAAGGTGAAGGCCGCTATGGATTCGGGCATTGAGATTTTGGCGGGACATGTTCCCGTCACCCTTTCGCTGCCGCCGCGCGCCACGTTCAACTGGCCTGAAACATCGGGCACAGACGAATGAGCGCCCGCGCTTGGCAGCGGATGCTGTCGGGGCGGCGGCTGGATCTGCTCGATCCCTCGCCGCTCGACGTCGAAATTGAGGATATTGCGCACGGTCTGGCGCGGGTAGCACGGTGGAACGGGCAAACCAATGGCGATCATGCGTTTTCCGTCGCGCAACATTCATTGTTGGTGGAGGCGGTATTTTCGAGGATGGATACAGGCGCGACGGCGGCGGCCAAACTCACGGCGCTTTTGCATGATGCGCCTGAATATGTGATCGGCGACATGATCTCGCCGTTCAAGGCGGTGGTCGGCGGCGGCTATAAGGAGGTTGAGAAGCGGCTGCAATCGGCGATCAATCTGCGCTTTTCCCTGCCAGCTGCGACAGCGTCCGGGCTTCTGAAAATGATCAAGCAGGCGGACACGGTGGCGGCCTATTTTGAGGCGACGCGGCTCGCCGGGTTTGCGGAAAGCGAGGCGGTGAAGTTTTTCGGGAGGCCGCGCGGTTTTTCCGCCGACATGTTTGACCTTGCCCCCCTGCCCGCCCTAAAGGCGCAGCAGAAATTTTTGCAGCGTTTCCAAGCACTCGACATTGGCCGCCAAGCCTGAAAGACCACCATGCCCAAAATCATCGTTTCGTCGCTTTCCAAACTGCACGACACCGTGCGCGAACACGGCGCGCGCCGCATCCTGACGCTGATCAACGCCTCAACTCCTGTGTCCAGGCCAGAGGAAGTGGACGCAGAGCATCACCTGTTCCTCGGCTTCAGCGACATCATAGAGGAGACCGAAGGATTGACCGCTCCGAGCGCGGCGCATGTGGAGGACGTGATCCGCTGGGCCAAGGACTGGGACCAGCGCGCGCCGATGGTGGTGCATTGCTATGCGGGCATTTCGCGCTCAACGGCGGCGGCTTACACATCGGCCCTATGCCTCAATCCGAACCTCGACGAATATGCACTCGCCAATGAACTTCGCCGCCGCGCGCCGACGGCGACTCCAAACATCCGCATGATCACGTTTGCCGACGCGATATTGGGGCGCAAGGGGCGGATGGTCGAGGCCATAACGCTGATCGGGCGCGGCGAGGACGCGTTTGAAGGCGTGCCATTTGAAGTGCCTATGAAGCTGTAGCATGGGCCAGCCCGCTTTCGGCATCGACTTTGGCACTTCCAACTCGACCGTCGGGATGATGAGGGCGAAGGGCGCAGCGCTGATTGCGCTTGAGGGCGATTATCTCAATGTTCCAAGCGCCATCTTCTTTGACGCTGACGGCGGGTGGGCGCATTTCGGGCGGGCGGCGGTCGGGCGTTATGCCGAGGGACATGGCGGCCGCCTCATCCGGGCGATGAAAAGCGTTCTGGGCAGTTCACTCATTCACGACAAGACGCGGATCGGCGGGCAATATGTGTCGTTTGGCGAGATTATAGGGCGTTTCATCGGTCACCTGAAGCAGACCGCCGAAGCTGTGACGGCCCAAGAAGTCAGGGCGGCGGTGATCGGACGGCCGGTCTTCTTCGTCGACGGCGATGCCGAAGCCGACCGCGCGGCGCAAAATGCTCTGGAAACTGCGGTGAGGGCACAGGGGTTTACACATGTTGAGTTTCAGTTCGAGCCGGTGGCTGCGGCGCTGGATTATGAACAGACGTGTGTGCGCGAAGAGCTGGCGCTGGTGATCGACGCGGGCGGCGGCACATCGGATTTTTCGCTGGTCCGCGTCTCGCCGCAGGGCGCTTTGAAGAGTTCACGCGAAAGCGATGTGCTGGCGAGCCATGGCGTCCATATCGGCGGCACGGATTTTGACCGTGCGTTCAGTCTGCGCGCCGCGATGCCAAGCCTTGGGCATGGTTCGCTGATTTCCAGCGAATTCGGCCTCGATCAGGTGCGCCCCGCGCCCTCGCATCATTTCGCCGAACTGGCGACTTGGCATAGGATCAATCTGCAATACACGCCCAAGAACATTGCCGATGTCCGGGCGCTGCTGCGCACGGCGCATGAGCCCAGGAAAATTCAAAAGCTGCTCGATGCGCTCGAAAACCGGCGCGGGCATGAGATTGCCATGGCGGTGGAGGCGGCGAAAATTCACCTGAGCGATGCGCCAGTGTCCGCCATCAAAATGCCATCGGATGGGCCGCCGGAGTTCATCGAGGTAAGCCGGGAGGACCTGCGCCAGTCTATTGCCGGGATGATTGAGCAGCTGCAGGCCGCGCTCTTGGAAACGCTGCGCTTGGCGCAGGTGGAGGCCAATTCGGTTCAAACGATCTTTCTCACCGGCGGCTCAACCGCGCTGCCGCTGGTGCGCGGCAGCCTGACGGCGCTGCTGCCGGGGGCGAAGGCAGTGGCCGGCGACACATTTGGCAGTGTCGGGACGGGGCTGGCGATAGATGCGGCCGGACGGTTTGGGTAGGCTTCACTTCTTCAGCGTATACACATGCTCCTCGGTCGGAAACGCCCGCGACTTCACATCCGCCGCATAGGCCGCCACCGCCGCTTCGATCGCGTCGCCCACCTGACCGTATTTCTTCACGAATTTGGGCACGCGCGGATTGAGGCCGAGCATGTCTTCGAGCACGAGTATCTGGCCATCGCATTCTTTTGACGCGCCGATGCCAATGGTGGGGATCGGGCACTCTTTGGTGATTTCGGCGGCGAGCGGCTCGACGATGCCTTCGAGCACGACGGCAAAGGCGCCAGATTCGGCGACGGCGCAGGCGTCTTCCTTGATGAGCGGCCATTGCGCCTTGTCGCGGCCTTGCGTTTTGAAACCGCCCATCGTGTTGATCGCCTGCGGGGTGAGGCCGATATGGGCCATGACGGGAATGCCGCGCTCGGAGAGGAAGAAGATCGTCTCGGCCATGCGGCGGCCGCCCTCAAGCTTGACCGCGCCGCAGGCGGTCTCCTTCATGATTTTCGCGGCATTGCGGAAGGCCTCGGACGGGCTTTCCTCATAGGTGCCGAATGGCATGTCAACGACGACCAGCGCCTGTTTCGAGCCGCGCACCACGGCGCGGCCATGCATGATCATCAGGTCCAGCGGCACGCCGAGGGTGGAATCCATGCCGTGCATGACCATACCGAGTGAGTCTCCGACGAGGATGAAATCGGCGTGGCGGTCGACGATGGCCGCTGTGTGGGCGTGGTAGGCCGTGAGCGAAACGATGGGGTCACCGCCCTTGCGGGCGCGGATGTCGGGGGCGGTGAGGCGGCGGGTGATGGTTTCGATGGACATTGGCGAGGCTCCTGGGGCGCTGGGGCTTGCCGCTCTTGACTCTCCCTCACCCGGCCCTGCGGGCCACCCTCTCCCCGTGGGGGAGAGGAGAAAAGCGCGAGGCCTTCCCCTCTACCCTCCGGGGAGAGGGTGGTTTGCGAAGCAAACCGGGTGAGGGAGAGTCAAGAAACTGAAAACACCCAATTTCCATCACAGCCTAAGGCCGGATGACGCGATTATCAATGAGGCGGACTTTGCTGAACTTAACGGTGAGCAAAACGACGACGGGCCCGGTCATCTGGCCGGTGATTCTGTTGAGCGTCGCCGCGTCGCGGATATCCACGGCCTCGATCTGTGCAAGAGGTTCGGAAGAAAGCATGGAAGCAACAGCTTTGCGCAAAGCCGAAACCGACTTCTCGCCAAGCAACATGATCTCCTCCGCCCGAATCAGCGCCCGGTTCAAAACCGGCGCGGCGGCGCGGTCTTCAGGCGTGAGGCGCACATTGCGCGAGGAGCAGGCGAGGCCGTCCTTTTCGCGCATGGTGGGCACCGGGACAACGGTGACCGGCATGTTGAGGTCGGCCGCCATGCGCTTGATGACGGCGACCTGCTGGAAGTCCTTTTCGCCGAAAAAGACTTCGTCCGGCTGGGCGATGTTGAAGAGCTTGTTACAGACTGTGGCGACGCCTCGGAAATGGCCGGGGCGGATTTTGCCCATCAAGACTTTGGAGAGTTTCGTGGCTTCGACAATTGTTTCCTCGCCGCCGGGATACATTTCCTCCACGCTTGGCGTGAACACATAGTCCGCGCCTTCGGCTTTGAGCATTTTCAGGTCGCGGTCGAGGTCGCGGGGATAGGTGGAGAGATCTTCGTTGGGGGCGAACTGGGTTGGATTGACGAAAATGGTGACAACCGTGATGTCATTGCGGGATTTGCAGGCTTTGACGAGCTGCATGTGGCCGACGTGAAGATAGCCCATTGTGGGGCACAGGCCGATGGTGCGGCCGGCGCGGCGGTGGGCGGAGAGTGCCGAGCGGAGGGCGGCGATGGTGGGGATGGTTTTCATGGAAGGGTCGGCGCGAGGCGCCCCTCTCTGCCTGTCGGCATCTCCCCCGCGTGGGGGGAGATCGCTGTGTCACGGCTTTCGCGTTTGCCTGCACCGTTGGAAGGAAAAGGGAAAGCGAT
>JANMMM010000185.1:0-1854 GCA_031373225.1 Phyllobacteriaceae bacterium
TCTCCAAAAGATAGTTTTGCAGCGTGCCTTCATCATTGATGATCTGCATGGCGCGGCCGCCCAAGACATAAGACGGGCGCACAACGAGCGGGAAGCCGAGTTCTGACGCGACGGTGCGGGATTGTTCAACGGAGTAGGCAATGCCGTTTTGCGGTTGCAGCAGGTCGAGCTTGACGAGCAGTTTCTGAAAGCGGTCGCGGTCTTCGGCAAGGTCAATTGCGTCCGGTGTGGTGCCGAGGATCGGGATGCCGGCGCGCTCCAAGGCGTCGGCAAGCTTCAGCGGCGTCTGGCCGCCGAACTGGACGATGACGCCGTGCAGCGTTCCCGCCTGCTGTTCAACACGGAGAATTTCCAAGACGTCTTCTGCCGTGAGCGGGTCGAAATACAGCCGGTCGGACGTATCGTAATCGGTGGACACAGTTTCCGGATTGCAATTGATCATGATCGATTCATAGCCCGCTTCGCGCAGTGCGAATGAGGCATGGCAGCAGCAATAATCGAACTCGATGCCTTGGCCAATTCTATTGGGACCGCCGCCGAGAATGACGACCTTCTTGCGGTTGGAAACCTCCGCTTCCGAGCGCGTCTCGCCGACAAAGGGTGTCTCGTAGGTCGAGTACATATAGGCGGTCGGCGAGGCGAATTCAGCGGCGCAGGTGTCGATGCGCTTGTAGACTGGGTGTACTTTCAGCTCATTACGCAACTTGGCGACTTCCTTGCCGCGCTTGCCGGTGAGGGCGGCGAGGCGGGCGTCGGAGAAGCCCATGCTCTTCAACATACGCAGGTTTTCTGCGTCCTGCGGCAGGCCATGCTCGCGGATGCGGGCTTCCATGTCGATGATGTCGCGCAGCTGTTCGAGGAACCATGGGTCGATCTTGCATGAATCGTGAATGGCTTCATTGGTGAGGCCGAGCCGCATGGCTTGCGTCACCATGCGCAGCCGGTCCGGCGTCGGCGTGCCGAGCGTGGCGCGGATGGCGTTGCGGTCATCGCCCGTGCCGATGCCAGGGATTTCAATTTCGTCCAAACCGGTAAGGCCGGTTTCAAGGCCGCGCAAAGCCTTTTGCAAGCTCTCCTGGAAAGTCCGTCCAATCGCCATGACTTCGCCGACCGACTTCATCGCAGTGGTCAGAACGGGCGAGGCGCCGGGGAATTTCTCGAAGGCAAAGCGCGGGATTTTCGTCACGACATAATCAATCGACGGCTCGAACGAGGCGGGCGTCGCGCCGCCGGTAATGTCATTCTCAAGCTCATCCAGAGTGTAGCCGACCGAGAGCTTCGCGGCGATTTTGGCGATGGGAAAGCCGGTGGCTTTTGACGCCAAGGCGGACGAGCGCGAGACGCGCGGGTTCATTTCGATGACGACAAGGCGCCCGTCTGCCGGGTTGACCGCGAACTGCACATTCGAGCCGCCGGTCTCCACGCCAATCTCGCGCAAAACTGCATTGGAGGCGTTGCGCATGATCTGATATTCTTTGTCGGTCAAGGTGAGGGCAGGGGCGACGGTGATGGAATCGCCGGTATGCACGCCCATCGGGTCGATATTTTCGATGGAGCAGATGATGATGCAATTGTCCGCCTTGTCGCGGACAACCTCCATCTCGTATTCCTTCCAGCCGAGGACGGATTCTTCGATCAAAACTTCCGTGGTCGGCGAGGCGTCAAGGCCGCTGGCCACAATGTCGAAAAACTCCGACCTGTTATAGGCGATGCCGCCGCCGGTGCCGCCCATCGTGAACGACGGCCGGATGATGGCCGGCAGGCCGACATGGGCCAGCGCCTCTTCGGCATCCTTGCGATTGTGCGCCATCCACGATTTCGGAGTTTCAAGGCCGATCTTGCTCATCGCCTCGC
>JANMMM010000191.1:0-7147 GCA_031373225.1 Phyllobacteriaceae bacterium
GGTGCCGGACCGGGCGCCGAATGTGAAAATTCTTGGTCTTAAGGGAAAGCTGATCGCCAACCGCGGCACGACCGGCGGCGAAGCTGTCGGCCTGCACGACATGTCGCCCTATCTGCCGCAGGCGGTGGTGGCGATCGAGGATCGGCGCTTTTACAGCCATTTCGGCTTCGACCCGATCGGCTTCTCCCGCGCCATGATCCGCAACGCCATGGCCGGGCGCATGGTGCAGGGCGGTTCAACTCTGACGCAGCAGCTGGCGAAAAATCTGTTTCTGAAACCCGACCGGACGCTGGAGCGCAAGGTGCAGGAAGTGCTTCTGGCGCTGTGGCTTGAGCAGAAATATTCGAAGGACGAGATCCTCGAAATGTATCTCAACCGGGTCTATTTCGGCTCCAATTCTTATGGCGTCGAAGCCGCCTCGCGCCGATATTTCAGCAAGAGCGCCAAGAATGTGACCTTGCAGCAGGCGGCTTTGATCGCAGGCTTGCTGAAAGCCCCGTCGCGCCTGTCGCCGGCCAATGATCCCAAAGCCGCCAATGACCGGGCCGAGCTGGTGATGGCCGCGATGCGCGATCAGGGCATGATTGGCGACAAGGAGCTTGACAGTGCGGTAATGAAGCCCGCTTCCAAGGCCGCCGCCTATTGGACCGGGTCGGAAAACTACGTCGCCGACCAGGTGATGCGCGAACTGCCGGCGCTGATCGGCGACGTGAAAGAGGATGTGATCGTCGACACGACGATTGACCTGAATTTGCAGAAAGTCGGCGAGGCGGCCATCAAAAAGCTGATCGCCAAGAGCGGCAGGAAGCTGCATGTGCGCCAAGGCGCTCTCGTGTCAGTGGACGGGAGCGGCGCAGTGCGGGCGCTGATCGGCGGACGGGACTATTCCGCGAGCCAGTTCAACCGCGCCTCAGAAGCCCGCCGCCAGCCCGGCTCGGCCTTCAAGCCCTTCGTCTATCTTGCTGCGCTCGAGGCGGGGCGCACGCCGAAGTCGGTGCGCAATGACGCGCCAATCCAGATTGGCGAATGGTCGCCGGACAATCATGAGGGCCATTATCTCGGCGACGTGACGCTCGGCACGGCACTGGCGAAATCGTCCAATTCCGTCGCGGCGCAGCTTGCGATGGAGGTCGGACCGGCAGCTGTCATCGAAATGGCCAAGCGCCTCGGCGTCAATTCGCCGCTCGAATCCAACGCCTCCATCGCGCTTGGCACCAGCGAAGTGACGCTGCTCGAAATGACCGGCGCTTTCGCGGCACTGTCGAACGGTGGCTATGGCGCGCCGGTGCATCTCATCAAGCGGGTGAAGACGCTGGATGGCAAGGTTTTGTACGAGAACAAATATGAGGATTCCAAGCGTGTCATCCAGCCGGAAATCGCCGGCATGATGAACCAGATGATGACGCGCACGCTGACCGAAGGCACGGCGAAAAAAGCGCAGTTCGGCGTTCCGGCGGCGGGCAAGACCGGCACCAGCCAGTCGTTCCGCGACGCCTGGTTCATCGGCTACACGGCGAACCTCACCACCGGCGTCTGGTTCGGCAATGACGACAATTCGCCGACCAACAAGGTGACCGGGGGCTCGCTCCCTGCGCTGGCATGGAAGGAGTTCATGACCGCCGCGCATTCAGGGGTTGCTGAGGCGGCATTGCCCGGCATGTCGGCTGGCAGCGCGCCTGTGGCAGAAGCCAAGACCGTTGAGGAGATCATCGCCGCGCCCGCGCCAAAAATTGCCGAGAAGCCGAAGAGGCTGGCGCCTATGGCAAGCGACACGGCTGCGGTCCGGCCGGAAAAGCCCGCAACCCTTCCGCTCCCCGCCTCCCCGGAACGCACCGGATCGACCAAGCGGCCCGTGCCGAAGGTTGACGTCGGCAAGCGGGTCAAGCCGAAGCAGACGACAATCATGGATTTGATCCAAGGAAATTAGCGCGGTTCCGCCGGACGGAATAATCTTCCGCTGTTGCCCTTCCCTTCAGAAATCCAAATTCGTATCCGCCGCATATCCGCGCTGCTGTTTCTTATGTTAGAATGCGCTCCGGGCAATAAAGGACCATTCTGGGAAAAAGCATATGTCTGACGCGTCCGAGAAACTCACCACCTTTCCCGCCTTCATCAAGGTGGCGGGCAGGCGGGCGCTTATCGTCGGCAATGGCGAGGAGGCCTTGGCGAAATGCCGGCTTTTGAGCGAAACCGAGGCTCGTATCGTGCTCGTCGCAGACGCGCCATCGGCTGACCTCCGCGCTTTTGTTGAAACTGCCGGGATCGAACATATCAGAGATATTTTCAGCGCGTCTGTCTTGCAGGGCGCAGTCTTTGCCTTTGGCGCGACGGGCGATGGCGCGGCGGACCGCGCGGTTGTCGAGGCTGCCCGCGCGGCTGGCATTCTCGCAAATGCGGTTGACCAGCCGGATTTCTGCGATTTCTACACGCCCGCCCTTGTCGCCCGCGCGCCGCTCGCGGTCGCCATCGGCACGGAGGGCGCGAGCCCGGTTCTGGCGCAGAGCATCCGCGCCCGCATCGACCAGATGCTGCCGCCCTCGCTTGGAAGCGCGCTGCGCCTGGCCGATACCTACCGCCACGCCGTTGAGCGGCTCCTGCCCAAAGGCAATCCGCGCCGCCAGTTCTGGCGCAATTTCTTTGAAGGCTCGCCGTCCAGGCACATCGCCAAAGGCGACATTTCCGGAGCGCGGGTGGCGGCGGACAAACTGCTGCGCACACGCGTCGTTGACGAAGGCCATGTGGCTTTGGTCGGCGCTGGTCCTGGCGCGGAAGACCTTTTGACGCTGCGGGCGCAGCGCTTGCTGATGGAGGCGGACGCCATTGTCTATGACGCGCTGGTGCCGGAGGCGCTGGTCGCCATGGGGCGGCGCGACGCGGAGCGCATTTCGGCCGGCAAGCGCAAAAACTGCCATCTGAAATCACAGAAGGAAATCGACGCCATTCTGGTCGAGCTTGGCCGCGCCGGCAAACGCGTCGTGCGGCTGAAATCGGGCGATCCGCTGGTGTTCGGCCGCGCGGCGGAGGAGCTGACGGCGCTGCGCAATGCCGGGATTTCGCATGAGATCGTGCCGGGTGTCACAGCGGCCTTTGCCGCCGCCGCCGACTTTGCGCTACCGCTCACCCTGCGCGGCGTCGCCTCCTCGATGGTGCTGACGACCGGGCATGACCTTAAAGGCGACGTGCTGCCCGACTGGGCGCAGCTCGCCATCGGCGGCGCGACAGTGGCGGTGTATATGGGCCGCACGGTGGCGGCTGACGTGGCAAACCGGCTGCTTGAGGCGGGCCTGCCTGCGGAGACGCCGGTCGCGGTCGTGGAGAATGCCAGCCGTCAGGATGCGCGGCTCTTCCATGGCACTTTGAAGGACCTGCCCGATCTCAACGAGATTGAGGAACTCACCGGACCGACCATGGTCATTATCGGCGAGGCGGTGGCGGGCGCGGACATTTCGCGGGCTGAGCCGCTGTCGCAGCAGCTGCGGCTGAAGATCACAGTTTGAATGGATCAGAGGATGAAAGTGCTCACCGCTAACCGGCTCAGCGACGGAATTGCCGTTTGGTATTCAAAGGCCATGGGCTGGGATGTTGACATTGCGACGGCGGAACTTGTCTCTGATGCTGCTGGCGAGGCGCGGCTGACGGCGATTGGCGCGGAGGCTTATGCGCGCAACGAAGTGATCGACGTCAATGTTGTGGACGCCGAGCTTGCCGGCGGCAAGCCTGCGGCGACCAAGTTGCGCGAGCGCATCCGGGCCGAAGGGCCGACTATTGATTATCACGGCAAGGCCGCGTGAGGAACTTGAGACATGTACCGTTACGATGAATTTGACCATGGGTTCGTGAAAGCCCGCGTCGCGGAATTCTCCGATCAGGTGGCGCGCCGCCTGGCCGGCGATTTGACCGAGGACCAGTTCCGCCCGCTGCGGCTGATGAACGGCGTCTATCTGCAGCTGCACGCCTACATGCTGCGCGTCGCCATTCCCTATGGCACGCTATCGTCGGCGCAGATGCGCAAGCTCGCCCATATTGCCCGTGTCTACGACCGGGGCTACGGCCATTTCACCACGCGGCAGAACCTGCAGTACAATTGGCCGGCGCTGAAAGACATGCCCGCCATTCTGGACGAGCTGGCGAGCGTTGAGATGCATGCTTTGCAGACATCCGGCAACTGCATCCGCAACGTCACCGCCGATCATTTCGCCGGCATCGCGGCGGATGAAGTGGCGGACCCGCGCCCCTATGCGGAAATCCTGCGGCAATGGTCGTCGATCCATCCGGAATTCTCCTACCTGCCGCGCAAGTTCAAGATCGCGGTGACCGGCTGCGAAAATGACCGCGCGGCGATTCAAGTGCATGACATTGGCTTGGCGTTGAAACATGGCCCGGACGGCGGCATCGGCTTCGCCGTCTATGTCGGCGGCGGACAGGGGCGCACGCCGATGGTCGCGAAGAAAATACGGGATTATCTGCCGGAAGCCGATGTTCTGACCTACTGCACGGCGATCCTGCGGGTCTATAATCTGGAAGGCCGCCGCGACAATAAATACAAGGCGCGCATCAAAATCCTCGTCCATGAAATGGGCACGCAGGAGCTGACCGACCGTGTAGAGGCCGAATGGCAGACGCTGAAGGACAGCGACTTGAAAGTGCCGGACGCGGACATCAAAAACATCTACGCCTATTTCGCCGCGCCCGATCTGCCGGAGCGCGCCGAGGGCCATGGACTGCTGGCAAAACAGCGCCGGGAGAACGACGGCTTTGCCGCTTGGGTCTCGCAGAACTCTGTGCCGCACAAGCATCCGGACTACAAAGGTGTGACCATCTCGCTGAAGCCCATCGGCGGCATTCCGGGCGACGCCTCGGCGGACCAGATGGATATTGTTGCGGACCTTGCGGAAAAATATTCGCAGGACGAATTGCGCGTTTCCCACGAGCAGAACCTTGTCCTGCCGCATGTGGCGTTTGCCGACCTCAAGTCGGTCTATGACGTGCTTGTGGAGAACGAGCTGGCCACCGCCAATGCCGGTCTCATCACCGATATCATCGCTTGCCCCGGCATGGACTATTGCGCGCTGGCGACGGCCCGCTCGATCCCGGTTGCGCAGAGGATTTCCGAGCGCTTCGGCGACCAGAAGCGGCAAGCTGACATTGGCGATCTAAAGATCAAGATTTCCGGCTGCATCAACGCCTGCGGCCACCATCATGTCGGCCATATCGGCATTCTCGGCGTCGACAAGCGCGGCGAGGAAATCTACCAGGTGACGCTCGGCGGCTCGGCGGACGAGCACACTTCGATTGGCGAGATTGTCGGGCGCGGCTTTGCCAGCGACGAGATCACGGATGCAATTGAGACCGTCGTCGACACCTATCTCGGTCTTCGCCAGTCGAAGGATGAAAACTTCCTCAGCGCCTACCGCCGCGTCGGCGCGCAGCCTTTCAAGGAGGCGCTGTATGGAAGCGTTGAGAAAGCTGCCTGAGGCGGCAGTCATGAGCGAAGTGGAAGCGACGAAGGAAAAAGCGCGGCTGCTCGACGCCAGGTATGGCCACCTGACACCGCAGGAGATCATCGCGGTTTCGGTCAAGGAGCTGTTTCCCGGCAACATAGGGTCCGTGTCCTCGTTCGGCGCGGATTCGGCTGTGCTGCTGCATTTGATTGCGGAAGCGGATGCGGCGACGCCGATCCTGTTTCTGGAGACCGGCAAGCATTTTGACGAGACGCTGGCTTACCGCGACGAGCTGACGGAATTTCTCGGGCTGATCAATGTGCAGAACATTGAGCCTCTGCCCGCAAAGCTCGCGAGCGACGACCCGAATGGTCTGCTGCACAAGACCAGCACTGACGCCTGCTGTGCGATCCGCAAGGTCGAGCCGATGGCGCGGGCGGTGGTTCCGTATGCGGCCTGGTTCACCGGGCGCAAGCGTTTTCAGGCGCAGACGCGGGCGAAACTGCCGGTGTTTGAAGCGGTCGGCAACCGCATCCGCATCAATCCGCTGGCGGGCTGGGGGTCTGAGGAGCTTGCCGCCTATCAGGAAAAGCACGCGCTGCCCGAGCATCCGCTCATTCCTTACGGCTATTATTCCATCGGCTGTCTGCCATGCACCGAGCCGTCCCCGCCGGACGATCCGCGCGGCGGGCGCTGGAAGGGCAAATCCAAAACCGAATGCGGCATCCACCTTGGCGGGCTGGACGAGTCGCTGAACGCGGCTTCACTCTAGGAAAAATTGATGAGCGACAAAATTCTCTGGCGTGATAACGCCGTGGTGAAAGACGGCTGGAGCCACGCCGAAACCGATGAAGGTCAAGGCCAAGTCATCCTGCCGCTCGCCGCCTATCTGGCGCTGACCACGGAACAGCGCAAGGCGGGCGCTAACCGGCTGGGCGTCCTTATCCAGCCGCTGGAATCCATCGACGCCATTGTGGATGACCTGCCGAACCTGTCGCTGATCGCGCTGGCCTTCCCGGCTTATACCAACGGAACGGCGCATTCGAAGGCGGCAATGCTCGTGGAGCATCATGGCTTTCACGGTGAAATCCGCGCGGTGGGCGATGTTTTGTTCGACCAGATCCCGCTGATGATCCGCAACGGTTTCACCAGCTTTGAGGTGGTCAACGCGCCGACGATACGCCAGCTTGTCGCAGGCAAAAAGGCCGGCAACCCATTCCAGTATCAGCCCGCCGCAAAGAGTTCCGACAGCGCCAAAAGCTATGTCTGGCGGCACAAGGAAGCATACTGACCATGCATATTCATGTGACAGATCAGCAGGGAAAACGCCATTCGCTTGATGCGGTTGAGGGCTGGCGGGTGATGGAAATCATCCGCGAGCACGGGCTCGATATCAAGGCGGAGTGCGGCGGGGCCTGCGCCTGCGCCACCTGCCACGTCTATGTGTCGCCGGAATGGGCGGCAAAGCTGCACACGCCGCATGACGAGGAGCATGAGATGCTCGACGGCGCTTTCCACGTCTAGTACATTTCCCGCCTGTCGTGCCATATCATCATGTCTGAGCGGCTGAACGGCATCGAGCTGACGCTTGCGCCGGGTACCGAGAACGACGCTAGAGCAGCCTGACTAAAGATCCGGAGAAACCGGCGCCCTGCTCAGCCAGCCGCTGCGCTTCTCGTCGCGGATCAGCGTGATGACGCCGGAAA
>JANMMM010000049.1:0-28588 GCA_031373225.1 Phyllobacteriaceae bacterium
CAAGCGGGCCATGCTCGGCTGGGAGGCCGGGCAGGTGCTGCGGGCTTGACCATTTGGCGCTTCAACCGCAGAAATGGGAGATTACGATTGAGGGAACACAATGATCACCGTCCTCGGCTCCATCGGCTTTGACCTCACAACCATCTCCGACCGCCTTCCTTTGCCCGGAGAGACGCTGGTCGGCACCGGCTTCGTCTCCGGCCCCGGCGGCAAGGGGGCGAACCAGGCGCTGGCCGCAAAGCGAGCTGGGGCGGAGACACGCATGGTGGGAGCGGTCGGTAAGGACGCATTCGCGCCGCAGGCGCTGGAATTGCTCAAGAGCGGCGGCGTTGATCTCTCAAAGGTCGAGGAACATGACGCGCCGACTGGCATCGCATTGATCTTTGTCGGCGGCACGGGTGAGAACATGATCGTCATCTCGCAGGGCGCGAACGCCACTGTGACCCCCCAACAGGCCAGCGCCGCGCCGCTCGCAAGCGGCGGTCATCTGCTGCTGCAGCTTGAAATCCCAATCGAGGCTGTCGCAGCCGGCATCATGCAGGCACAGGGCGTTGGCGCGGTCTCCATCCTCAACACCGCCCCGTTCAACCCATCGGCGGCCAATCTGATGATGGACGCGGACATAACCGTCGCAAATGAAACCGAGTTTGATCTTGCCTGCGAGGCGTTGGGCCTTGAAGGGGCTGACAGGAAGGCGCGGATGCAGGCGTTTGTTAATCGCAGCGGGCGGACCATCATCGTCACGCTCGGCGGCGACGGCGCGGTTGCGGCAACGCCAAATGGCTTCATTTCCGTCCCGGCGCTGAAAATCAAACCAATCGACACGGTCGGCGCAGGCGACACGTTCTGCGGCTATTTCGGCGCGGCGCTGGATTCGGGTCTCGACCTTGAAACCGCCATGCGCCGCGCATCCGCCGCAGGCTCGCTCGCCTGCCTTAAGCCGGGCGCGCAACCGGCGATTCCCAGCAAGGCGGAAGTTGACGCTGCATTAGCCTAATCTGCCAATCCGTTTGGTGAGAAGCTCAAAGAACCCGTCATGGTCCACATCGCGGATGACAAGCGCGTTTATCTTGCGCCCGCTTGATCCCCACCAGTCCACCACCGTCATGCCCAGCGTGAGCTCGGATGCGGTTTCGATCTCCACATTGCAGTGGCGGCCTGAATAAAGTTCGGGTTTCAGCAGAAAGGCGATGACATTGGGGTCATGCAGCGGCCCGCCGTCGGTGCCGTACTTCTTCTCGTCAAAGCGCTCAAAGAAATCCAGAAGCTGAGCCGTCGCCGTTCCGGCTTTCGTGCCGAGCGCCCGGAAGCGCTCAACCCGCGTCCGCGAGGTCAGCGCCTTGTGAGTGACGTCCAGCGGATGCATGACAATCGGAATGCCGGACGCAAAAACAGTCTTGGCCGCTTCAGGATCAACATAGATGTTGAACTCGGCGGCGGGCGTCACATTTCCGCCCTCAAAGAACCCGCCGCCCATCAGCACGATCTCACGCACTTTCGGCGCGACGCGCGGCTCGCGGACCAGCGCCAGCGCAATGTTGGTCAACGGGCCAAGTGCGCAGAGCGTGATCTCGCCGTCTTTGGACGTCATCAGCGTTTCGACGATGAAGTCAACGCCGTTCTGCGCCTGCAATGCCATCACCGGCTCCGGCAGGTCCGGCCCGTCCAGCCCCGTCTTGCCATGCACATGTTCCGCCGTCACCAGAGCGCGCATCAGCGGGCGGGAGGCGCCTGCATAGACTTTCTGATCCGTTTGGCCCGCCAGCTCGCAGATTTTGCGGGCGTTCTTCTGCGTCAGCGCCAGCGGCACATTGCCCGCCACCGCGACAATGCCGATCACGTCCAGCTCCGGGCTCGCCAGCGCCAGGAGAATGGCGACGGCGTCGTCCTGGCCGGGGTCAGTGTCGATGATTATTTTTCGGGCCATTTAGTCATGCGCTCCTGATTTTTGAACTTTTACTTGAAGGATTGGAAAACAAGAACCATATCAGCGTCATGCGGCGCAACGCCATATGGGTTCGCCGCAAAAGGTCGCTTTTCAAGGACTGATTGCATGACGCGCATGACAAGTTTTTCCTCGCCGCTCCTGCTTGGCTTTGACGCCATGGAAAAAACCCTGGAGCGGATCACAAAGTCCGGTGACGGTTTTCCCCCCTACAATATCGAGCGCGTCGGATCCGATGAAAAAGGCGAGCGGTTGCGCATTATTCTGGCCGTGGCCGGTTTTGCCGAAAACGAGCTGGATGTCGCGATGGAGGACAATCAGCTGGTCATCCGGGGCCGTCAGAATGACGAGGAGCCGCGCGAATATCTGCACCGGGGCATAGCCGCGCGCCAGTTCCAGCGCTCATTTGTGCTCGCCGACGGGATGCGGGTCACCGGGGCGGAGCTGAAGAACGGGCTGCTGTTCGTCGATCTCGACCGGCCCGAACCGGAAAAACTCATCCGCCGTATCAATATCAATGTTGTGGAATAAGGTCATGAACGCAGAATATAAGCCGATCACAGACAATGAGCTTGCCCATCTTGGCGAAGGAACGATCGCCTATGTGCGCAGGATCACGTCGGATGACCTTGTCGCGCGCTTTCCCGGCCTGCCGCACATGCAGTCCGGACTTGATCTTTGGGCGGTGTTCGGCGCAAACGGCCAGCCAATGATGGTCGCCGATGAGCAGGCGGTGGCGATCAGCGCCGCCGTCAACCGCGACCTGCGGCCTGTCAGCATCAATTGACGTGAATTTCCGCCGCCTGAAATCAGGCGGCGTTTGACGTCGGCTGGACGGTCAGGAACGAATACAGCGCCGCCGCATCAGGAGTGCCGCGCAGCTTTGCCACCATGTCAGGGTCCCGCAATATGCGCGCGATGCGCGACAGCGCCTTAAGGTGGTCCGCACCCGCATGTTCCGGCGCAAGCAGCAGGAACACGATATCCACCGGCTCGTCGTCAAACGATTCGAAATCCACCGGCTTTTCAAGCCGCGCGAATATGCCGGTGATCGATTTCACATCCTTCAGCTTTCCATGTGGAATGGCGATGCCGTTTCCGGTGCCTGTCGAACCCAGCCGTTCGCGCTGCATAACTGTGTCAAACACATCGCGTTCAGAGATGCCGGTCAGCTGTGAGGCTTTTTCTGAAAGAATTTGCAAAAGCTGCTTCTTCGAAGCCGCCTTCAGCCCGGACAAAACCGCCTCGGGCCTTAACAGGTCGCTCAAGTCCATACCGTGTCGTCCTTTTGTCCAAAACCGTCCGGTTTCTCAGTTGGTTTTGGTATTTGCGCCGATTGCGGCGGGGTCTATCCAACCGACATTCCCGTCAGTGCGCCGGTAGACCATGTTAACCTGCCCGTCTTTTGCGTTGCGGAACACAAAGACCGGCCCGTCCTTCAAATCCAGCTCCATCACGGCCGCCGCAACTGTCATTGTTGCAAGCGCCATAGGGGTCTCTGCGATAATGGCCGGCGCATAATCCGCCGCCACCTCCTCATGGTCATGTTCGGGCAGCGATTCCACCACCCGGTAGGTGATTTCATGCGCAACTGCCGTGTTCACGTGCGCCTTCAGCTTGCTCTTGTAGCGGCGCAGCCGGTTTTCGATCCGCTCGGCCGCCATATCGAACGCGCCCTGCGGGTCCTGCGCCTGTCCCGCGGCTTGAATATCAGTGCCGGAGGCAAGGTGCAGATTGCAGTCGGCGGCAAAGCGCGAGCCCTGTTTCTCAACAGTCACATGGCCGGAAAATCCCCGGTCAAAATACTTGACCATCACGTCGCCGATCCGGGTCTCAATCCGCGAGCGGAAGGCATCGCCGATGTCCATGTGCTTGCCGGAAACACGCAGCGTCATTTTGCCGTCCTTTCAAGGTTCAAATCAGTGGAACCGCCGATCCACTTTATATGTGTGTGCCAAACACGCAATTCCAAGGTGGCAAAGCGCAGGTCTTAGTCAAAAATAACGGCGGAAAACCGCCGGTGTTTGACAATCAACCCCTGTTTTGCGCCTTTGTCCAAAAAAATCCTGCGGGCTGGTAGGCAAGCGGGCAGGCTTTGTCAATGACCGGCCCTGTGGCAAACGAATCACTTGTCCGGCTCAACCGGCCTCTTCAAGCGCCCGCCTTTCGCGCCGCCGCTGCACCGAGGACTGAATGTTCATGGATTCCCGGTACTTGGCGACCGTGCGCCGCGCCAATTCAACACCGGACGCTTTCAGCGCCTCGACAATCTGGTCATCTGAAAGCACGTTGTCCGCCGCCTCTGCCTCAACCATTTTCTGTATTTGGTGGCGCACCGCAGAGGAAGAATGGGCGTCGCCGCCCTCTGAGTCTGCAATTGACTGGGTGAAAAAATAGCGCAGATCGAACACGCCGCGCGGCGTCAGCATGTATTTGTTGGCTGTGACGCGGCTGACGGTCGATTCGTGCATCTTGATCGCCTCGGCGATCATTTTCAGGTTAAATGGCTTGAGATGCGCCACGCCATGCAGCAGGAACCCGTCCTGGCGACGGACGATTTCTTCGGCGACTTTCAGAATCGTGCGGGCGCGCTGGTCCAGGCTGCGGGTCAGCCAATTGGCGGTTTGCAGACAGTCCGCCATGAACTCCTTGTCCTCAGCCTTCTGAGCAGTGGCGACAACGCGCTTGTAATAGCTCTGGTTCACCAGAACCTTGGGCAAGGCCGCCGGATTGAGCTCGACCAGCCATGACCCGTCTGGAGAAGCGCGCACGATGACGTCGGGAATGATCGAATCGGCGACGCCCGCCGCAAATGCGGTGCCCGGCTTCGGGTCCAGCGCGCGGATTTCGGCGAACATGTCGGTCAGATCGGCCTGATCCACGCCGCAGATGCGCCGCAGTTGGACAAAATCGCGTGCGGCCAAGAGCTTCAAATTATCAAGCAGCGCCTGCATGGCCGGGTCAAGGCGGTCTTTGACCATTAGCTGGATGGCAAGACACTCCGAAAGATCGCGGCCAAAAATTCCCGCTGGGTCAAAACTTTGGAGCCCAGAAAGGACACTCTCAACGATTGGTCTTTCAGCACCCAGCCTGCCGCCGATATCGTCCAGATCTGCGGCGAGATAACCGTTTTCATCCAGGCAGTCGGCCAGCTCCCAAGCAATCGCCCGTTCGGCAGGATCGGCGAACGTCATGGAAATCTGCTCGCGCACATGCTCGCGCAGGGTCTTGGCTGAGGCGGCGAAATCATCAAGGTCAAACCCCTCGCCATCGCCGCCGCCAGAAGAGCCCGGAGCGGATTTCCATTGCGCCGTGAGGTCCGGCGCAAGATGCTCATGCGCACCCGTGTCATCTGGAAACAGATTGTCCAGCGGCGTGTCGAATGTCTCGGCCATGCTTACAGAATTGATCGCATTTCCGTCATGCACCCAGTCCGGCTCATTGCCGACCGCTTCGGAATGTGAGGCTTCAATTCGGGGCATGGGATCGGTTGGCAGCGATTCGCGTGATGGCGGCTCGACGTCGCCGCGCTCAAGCAGCGGGTTCTTCTCCATCTCCTCTTCGACGAATTTCGCCAGATCAAGATGCGTCATCTGCAGCAGCCGGATCGACTGCAGCAATTGCGGCGTCATCACCAGCGACTGTGATTGCCGCATCATGAGTTTGGCAGAAAGCGCCATGAGAAATCCCGTAGTCAGCAATCAGACGAAACTGGCCCGGCTCTTGCGTTCCAAGCCGTCTGGGAACCTTAGCGGAAGTTGGATTAAGAAAAAACCTTGTTTACAGCGTGAACTGCTCACCCAGATAAAGACGGCGCACGTCTGGATTGGCCACCACCTCGGATGGACGCCCGTGCGTCAGCAGCTCACCGGCATGAATAATGTACGCGCGGTCCACAAGACCAAGCGTTTCGCGCACATTGTGATCCGTGATCAGAACGCCGATGCCGCGCTTCGTCAACTGGCGCACCAGCGCCTTGATGTCGCCGACTGCGATCGGGTCGACGCCGGCAAACGGCTCGTCGAGCAGCATGAAATTCGGCCGCGACGCCAGCGCGCGGGCAATTTCGAGCCGCCGCCGCTCGCCGCCTGAAAGCGAGATGGACGGAGCCTTGCGCAGATGGGCGATGTGGAATTCCTCAAGCAGCTCGGTGAGCTCGGCCTCGCGCTTGGCCTTGTCCTTCTCGACGATTTCCAGAATGCCGCGGATATTGTTTTCGACCGACAGCCCGCGGAAAATCGAAGCTTCCTGCGGCAGATAACCGATGCCCAGCCGCGCCCGGCGGTACATCGGCATCGACGTCACATCGTGCCCGTCGATTTCAATCGTGCCGCTGTCCACCGGAACGAGGCCCGTGACCATGTAGAAGCACGTCGTCTTTCCCGCGCCATTGGGGCCCAGCAGACCGACCGCTTCCCCAGCCCGAAGCCCAAATGAGACGCCGTTGACGACTTGGCGGCCCTTGTAGCTTTTGGTCAGACCGCGCGCGACGAGCGTTCCCTTGAGCCGCTCGCTGTCGTCGGGTGAAAGCGCAGCAACAACGCCGCCACCCCGAAACCATGCAAGCGGGTTCAACGCAATGCTCCTAGTTTTTCGGCGCGGAACTGGGTGAAACGACCATTGACACGCGTCCGCAGCCATCGAGCCTGGCAAGTCCGGATTTCATCTGGACAGTGAGCTTGCAGCCTGTGGCGATGTTCTGGCCCTCGGTCAGCACGACCTGCTTTCCGGAAAGTACCAGAACTTCGGACTTCATGTCGAAAGTTCCCACGTCACCTGTGGCAACCTGATTTTCTGACTTCATGTAGACTTTTTCAGTTGCCTCCAGACGCTCTATTGAGGCCGAACCAGTTGTCGCGGAGCCGCCATCGTTCGCATAATAGACGATAAGCTTGCCTGCTTTCAGCAGCGTCTTATCCTGAACCACGGCGACATTGCCTGTGAATACAGCAACATTTTCGTTTTCACGCACTTCAAGCTTGTCGCTTTCGATCTGCACAGGTCCCTTGCCAGACAATCTCAGTCCGGTGGCCTTCTCCGCCGCATAGCCTGCAAAGCTGAAACAGGAAATCAGCAATGCCGCGCAGCCTGCGCGCAAGGCGGCCATTGTGTTCAATCTAGCACTCATTGTTGCCTGGTCCCCGGTTCGGCGCTGGCGCTCGAAGCCTGTTTCAACTTGCCCGCATCAATGCTCATGCGAACATTGCTTTCAAACACGAACACCTTGCCACCTTTTTCAACCCTCATCCGACCGGCGGTGATGCGCGAACCTCCCGTCATGATATCGACGGGCTTGTCGCTCGACATCTCATTTGTTGAGATATTTATGCTCGCCTTGGTCAACAGCGCCCGCATTCCGCCGCTGGTCAAAAACCTGATATTATCCTTGAGGTCAAGCTTGTTGGTGGAATTGTTGAAAACGCCGCCATTTGCCGTCAATTTTGCTGTTTCGGCTTTGCCAAACGGCAGATCGGCCGAGATTTTCTCCAGCTCGACGATGTTTGAAGAAACACTCCGTTGAATCGCCCGCTCGGCTGTCATGACGTAAGGCCGCATGTCCGAGTCAAAGCCCTCCATCTTCGGTTTTGCCATTACAATGCGGCCGTCGCTCATGACCACTGACTCAACGCTGGGCGAGGGCAACCCGCCTCCGGAAAGAAAAGTGGCGGCGGCGAAGAAACCGGATGCGAACAGCGCGGCAAGCGGCAGACCCAATTTGAGAATCCGGACCCGTCTGGAATGCCTGCCCGCCGCGGCAAATTCGGCGGCGCTGCGGGTCTCACGCTTGCGGGATACACTGACTTTGGGCGCGCCAGAGTAGGCGCCCCCTGCATCCTTTGACGAATCTGGGCCTGCGTAAGACCGAACAGTCATGACAATCCAAACAATTTGAAATATCCAGTTATAGACCAATATGGTTATTTTTGGATTAGAGGCAATAAAACCCACCCAAATGAACTCAACCGTGCGGCGGCGAACCTGACTGCCGCTCATCCAGGCCACCCGAACAGAAGACAGGCGGAAGAAATGGCGGCAAGCGCAGACGAAATTCTCGACCGGCGGCGGCTTCGGCGCAAACTGGGCTTTTGGCGCATCATGGCGCTTTTAATCGCGGCTGCGGCGGCACTTGGGGCGTTTTTTGCCGCAGGCGGAGGTTTTGGAGGTGGAACGGGCAGGGATCATATCGCCAAAGTCAGGATTGTCGGGCCGATCACCGAAGACGAAGAGCTGATCGGACGGCTGGCCGACATTGAGAAGAGCATCAAGGCCAAGGGCCTTATCGTCATGATTGATTCACCCGGCGGCACCACGGCTGGCGGCGAGGCGATTTACGAGGCGATCCGCAAGATTGCCGCGAAAAAGCCGGTTGCCGCCCAGATCGGCACCCTGGGCGCGTCCGCCGGCTACATGATCGCCGTCGCCGCCGACCATGTCGTGGCCCGGCAATCCTCCATTGTCGGCTCGATCGGCGTGATTTTCCAGTATCCTGACATTTCCGAGCTGCTCGGAAAGGTTGGCGTCAAGGTCGAGAGCATCAAGTCAAGTCCGCTGAAAGCCGAGCCAAACTTCTTCACGCCGTCGAGCGAGGAAGCCAAAACCATGATCCGCAGGATGATTCTGGACTCCTATGACTGGTTTGTCGGCATTGTCGACGAGCGCCGGCCGTTTGACCGGACCCAGACGCTCGCTTTGGCGGACGGCTCGGTGTTCACCGGGCGGCAGGCGCTGCAGAACAAGCTGATTGACGAGCTCGGCGGCGAGGCGGAGGCTAGGAAATGGCTCACAGACAAAGGCCTGGATGGAAACCTTGACGTGATCGAATGGAAGCCCGCTCCCCTGGGCGTCACAGGCCTTCTCCCCGGCATGTCGGCGCAATTGATGGAAAAAGTTCTCGGAATACCGTCTGGAAGCGGATCGCAATTGCAGGAAGGCCTTGAAAAGCATATGTTTCTTGACGGATTGCTTTCACTTTGGCACGTTGACTTGAATGCCGCCGCAGGCAAATGAGCTTTGCAGTGTGAGTTTCCGTGAAAATATGCCGGGGAGGCGGGACAGAATGATTAAATCTGAATTGGTTCAAGTGATTTCAACCAGCAACCCTCATCTTTTCCAGCGGGATGTGGAAAATATCGTCAACGCTGTGTTTGATGAGATCACCACGGCGCTTTCCGTCGGCAATCGGGTTGAACTGCGGGGTTTCGGCGCGTTTTCCGTCAAGAACCGCCCGGCCCGGGCGGGCCGCAACCCGCGAACCGGCGAAGCGGTGAGCGTCGAGGAAAAATGGGTGCCGTTTTTCAAGACCGGCAAAGAGCTGCGCGACCGGCTGAACAACCACGCGGTGTAGGGCTATTCGCGTCTGATCAAAGAAAGGCATGGCATGCTGCGCCGGTTTGTTTCCATTCTCGTAGTCGTGCCGCTGGCCATCGTGCTGGTGGCGCTGGCCGTTGCCAACCGAAGTGCCGTGGCTTTCACCATTGATGCCTTCAATCCGGGAAGCGCGTCATTGACATGGCAGGTTCCCTTGTTCGCCCTTTTGTTCATCGCATTGGCGGCCGGGCTTCTCATCGGAAGCTTCGCAACATGGCTGGCTCAGGGCCGTCACCGGCGCGCGGCGCGGCAGGGCAAAGCCGAGTCCGAGCGCCTGTTGGCGCAGGCGAAGCAGCGCGACGCCGCGCACAGAGCGGGCCAGACCGCTTTGACGGCGGCATAGTCGCGATGAATTTCATTGGCGCAGCCGATATTGAGCGGCTTGTCGACTATCCTTCCATGATCGACGCCGTTGAAGACGCCTTCCGCTCCCGCGTCATCACACCCGTGCGACACCACCACGCTGTGGAAAGGCCGGCGGGCAGCCAGACAACGCTGCTGCTGATGCCGGCCTGGACGGACTTCACCCAGCTCAAGAATGGCGAAAGCGGCCATATCGGCGTCAAGATCGTCACTGTTTCGCCGGACAATGGCGCGCTGAACAAGCCTGCCATCATGGGTCTCTACATCCTCATGAACGGCAACACCGGCGAGCCACGCGCCATCATAGACGGGCAGGCGCTCACCGTGTTCCGCACGGCGGCGACCTCGGCGCTGGCTGGCCGCTTTCTCTCCCGCGAGAACAGCAAAGTGCACCTTGTCGTCGGCGCCGGCGCGCTTTCCACCCATCTCGCGCGCGCCCATCGCGCCGTGCGGCCGATTGAGACGACACTGTTCTGGAACCGGAACATTGCCGGCGCTCGCCTTGCGGCAGAGCGGCTCGCCGCGTTTGGCTTTGAAGCCGAGGCTGTTGAGAACCTGGATGATGCTGTCCGCCGCGCTGACATCATTTCGGCGGCAACCCTGTCCACCGAGCCGCTGATTAAGGGCAACTTCGTCAAAGACGGCGCGCACCTCGACCTTGTCGGCGCGTTCAATGCGCAGATGCGCGAAACGGATGACACTGCGGTGCTGCGCGCGCGGGTCTTCGTCGACACATTCGCCGGAGCTTTGAAAGAGGGCGGCGATATTGTGCAGCCGATCAATGACGACATCATCTCCGCCGAGCATATTCAAGGCGAACTTGCCATGCTGATCAGCGGCGAGTCGGTTGGCCGCCGCAGCGCGGACGAGATCACGCTGTTCAAATCCGTCGGCGCGGCGCTCGAAGATTTGGCCGCCGGCATCTTAATTGAAAAACGCTTTCAGGCGAGCAAGCGCTCGTTCTGATTAACGCCTGGGAGCGCGGAAATTTCAACAAAGACAAAAAAGCCAGTCACAAAAATCCGTTTGCTCGAAGCTGGCGACAAGTCCGGCTGGCTGCTGATGTTCCGCGCCTATCTGGTCTTCTACAAGACCGTCCTCAGCGAGAAACAGATCGAGCTGACCTGGTCGCGGCTTCTGGGACAGGAAGACGGCATGTTCTGCCTCGTCGCGTTGGATTCCCAAGGCAAGCCAATCGGCATTGCAAACAGCCTGTTTCACCGCTCGACTTGGGCGGAGCATGGTTATTGCTATCTCGAAGACCTTTATGTCGATAAGACAGCGCGCGGCGGCGGCGCAGGCCGCGCCCTGCTTGAGGCGACCTTTGCAGAGGCAACGCGCCGGGGCGCTGCGGACACTTACTGGGCAACCGATAAGGACAATGCGGCGGCCCGCGCGCTGTATGACAAGGTTGGCAAGCTGACCCCGTTCCTGCAATACAAGTCGCCATGACGAAGCCTGGCGAGACCGTTCAGAATATTATCTTCGAGACCCGCCGCACCGGCGCGCGTCCGGCTGAGAACCTGCCGCTCATTCTCGAAACTCCGCCGACGGCGGACTATGCGCTGATCGACAGCGGCAATGGCCGCAAGCTTGAGCGCTACGGCCAATATCTGATCGAGCGCCCAGAGGGTCAGGCGATATGGCAGCCCGCGCTCGCAGCGTCCGATTGGCTCAAAGCCGACGCCATCTTCACCGGCAACACCGAAGAAGAGGGCATGGGGCGCTGGCAGTTTCCAAAAAAGCCGCTGGCCGAGACATGGCCGCTCAAGCATGACGGAATGGCTTTTTTGGGCCGTTTCACCTCATTCCGCCACGTCGGAATCTTTCCGGAACAGGCGGCGCACTGGGCCTTTATGCAGGAGCTGATACGCGCGGCGAACCGCCCGGTAAAGGTCTTGAACCTGTTCGGCTACACCGGCGTCGCCACACTTCTGGCCGCCCGCGCCGGGGCTGAGGTCACCCACTTGGACGCATCCAAAAAAGCTGTCGGCTGGGCGCGGGAAAATCAGGCCTTGGCTGGTCTCAATGATAGGCCGATCCGCTGGATCGTCGAAGACGCGATGAAATTCGTCCTGCGCGAAGGGCGGCGCGGCAATTCATATGACATCATCCTCCTCGATCCTCCGCAGTTTGGCCGCGGCCCTAATGGCGAAGTCTGGCAATTGTTCGAGCATCTCCCCGCCATGGCCGAGGCCTGCCGCGCCATCGTCTCGCCCAACCCGCTCGCCGTCATCCTCACCGCCTATTCGATCCGCGCCTCGTTCTTCGCCATCCACGAATTGATGCGCGACACATTCACCGGGCTTGGCGGGCGGATCGATTCAGGCGAGCTCATCATCCGCGAGAAACAGGCGGGAAGAGCGCTGTCCACGTCGCTCTTCTCCCGCTGGGCGGCAACGCCATGAACATGCGCAACAGCGAAGTGCTGCGACCGGGGCAAGTGAAAGAGGTGACCTCGCTTGCAAATCCCGTGGTCAAGGACATCAAGGCGCTGGCGCTGAAGAAGCACCGTGAAGAGACAAACTCCTTCATGGCCGAGGGGCTGAAACTCATTATCGACGCCCTCGACCTTGGCTGGAAACTGAAAATCCTGGTCATCGCCAAGGCGGCGCTCGACAAGCCGCTCGCCGTCAAGACCACCGCCCGCGCCGTCGCCTCTGGAGCGCTTGTGCTGGAGGCGAACGAAAAAGTCATCGGCGCCATCACGCGCCGCGACAATCCGCAGGGCGTCATCGGCGTTTTTGAGCAGAGATGGCAGAGCCTGCGCGACATTCGGCCCAGCGGCGAAGATGTCTGGATAGCGTTGGACCGAGTCCGTGATCCCGGCAATCTCGGCACCATCTTGCGCACGGCGGACGCAGCCGGAGCGAAAGGCGTCATCCTCATCGGTGAGACTGTGGATCCATTCGCCGTCGAAACCGTGCGCGCCACGATGGGCTCGATTTTTGCGATGCCTGTTGCCCGCGCTTCCGAAGCGGAATTTCTCAGCTTCAGAAAGTCTTTCAAAGGCCTCGTGACAGGAACACATCTCTCAGGGGCAGTTGACTTCCGTTCCATTGACTATTGCGGGCAGCCGACGCTCCTCATCATGGGCAATGAGCAGGCGGGCCTCACTGAGGGCTTGGCCGCCGTCTGCGACAGGCTCATCCGCATTCCACAGGAGGGCCGCGCCGACTCGCTCAATCTCGCCATAGCCACAGCCGTCGCGCTCTATGAAATCCGCCGCCACGTCTTGAAAGTCCCGGAATGAAGCTTCCGCCGCTCCCTCTTGTGGTCATTGCTGGCATCGTTTTGGATCAGGCGATCAAATGGCTGGTCGAAACCCGGCTGGTGTTTGAGGAACTTGTGCAAGTTCTGCCCTTTCTCGGCTTGTACCGCACATGGAACTTTGGCATCGCCTTCTCAAAATTTTCACACCTTGGGCCGCTGGCGCTCATTGTCATGACAGTACTAATTGTCGCCTTTGTCGGCTGGCTCTGGTCGCGCGCGGACATGGAAAAACGCTATGCCCGCCTCGGATTCGCGCTCATCGTCAGCGGCGCGATCGGCAATCTGATTGACAGGGTGTTCTTCGGTCATGTCATTGATTATATTCTGTTTCACACGCCCGTCTGGTCGTTTGCGGTCTTTAATCTCGCAGATACGCTCATCTCTTTCGGGGCTTTCTTCATCCTCGTCCAGGAGTTTGCGGACTGGCGCTCTTCCCGGCAAAGAGTCTCCGGCGGATAAAAATCTAATCGTTGCGACAAAACTTTCCTAACGATGCTGTGTTATCCCGCGCGTATGTCACATGCCGCGTTTGAGCAGTTGAACGATCGTGCCGATGTTTCCGCAGGTGTGCCGACGCAGCCGCGCGCCACAGGGGGAAGCCATTCGGCTGAGGACACGTTTCTCGCTGCGGCCTGCGGCGTTTTCGCGTTTGCGGCCGCCACAGCGGTCTGGTTCGCCAGCCAGTTCCATTCGGTTGTCAGCACGCCGCTCGCGGCGTCAATGACGGCGCTCTTTGGAGTGATTTCGGCCTTGGCGGCGCTGCGTGTCCTGCGCATCGTGTCGGGGTGGCGGCAAAGTGTTTCGGCTCTGGCGCAGAGAAACGAGCAGCTCTGCGACCGGGTCTGGGAACTGTCCGAAACCGGCGACAAGCCGCACGGCATTTTTGATTCTCTTGGCGATCTCGTTGTGCATCAGGACCATGCGGGCAGGATAATCTATGCCAACGGGAATTTCCGTTCGGCGGCGCGAAACCTCGCTCCCGAGCCTCTCGGAAAAACGCTGGCCGCCTTCAATGTGAAGCCGGGCAAACCGGACGACGGCCATCTCTTCGCCGTTTGCGAAAGTGAGCTGGGCGGGCGCTGGTATTCCTGGGCCGAATTTGTCGCGCGCGATGACGCGACGGGACAGACCTGCCTGCAGGCCGTGGCGCGCGACATCACCTCGCATAAGCATTCGGAAAAGGCGCTTATTGAAGCGCGCGAAAAAGCCGAGGCCGCCAGCAGCGCCAAGTCACAGTTTCTTGCCACTGTCAGCCACGAAATACGCACGCCGCTGAACGGCATCACCGGAATGGCGAGGCTCCTGTCCGACACGCCGTTGACCAATGAGCAGCGCACCTATGTGCAGGCCGTAGTCTCTTCCGGGAATTCACTGCTGGGCCTGATTGAGGACATTCTGGATTTCTCCAAGATTGAAGCCGGCCGTTTCGACATTGAGCCGGAAACCATCCGCCTGCGCGAATTCGCAGAAAATCTCGTTGAGCTGATGGCCTCGCGCGCGTTCGCCAAAGGCATCGGCATGGCGCTGCATATTGCCCCGGGCGTGCCGGAAACAGTCACGGCCGATCCGCTGCGCCTGCGGCAGGCTCTGCTCAACCTTTTGGGCAATGCCGTGAAGTTCACGCTGAAGGGCGGCGTCGTTCTCGACATTGCGGCGGATGGCAACAGCGCGCTGCTTCTGACCGTGCGCGATTCGGGTCCCGGCATTCCGATGCGCGAGCAGGAGCGCATTTTTGAGCAGTTTGAGCAAGCTGACACAAGTTCGACACGCCGTCACGGCGGCGCGGGGCTTGGCCTCGCCATCACGCGGCGCATTGCGGATGCAATGGGCGGCACGGTCACATTGAAAAGCCGCAAGGGCAATGGCGCGGCATTCACGCTGCGCATCCCTGTTCCCGAATTCCCATTGGCGGCGCGCGACAGCATTCGTCTGGCCGGCGTAGATGCGGTCATTCTCATGGACTGCCGCCTTGAAGCCGAGACTTTGGCCGCGAACATTGCCGGCGAAAGCGGGGCGGCCGCGCTGGCAGCCTCGGTGCGGGAGCTTTCAGATTCCCGCGCATCAACTCTCATCGTCGACAGCAGTTTTGCAGCGCGCATCATGTCTGATTCAGAAGAACTGCTCGGCTGCTTCGAAGAGAAGATAATCCTGATTGAGCCGAAGGACAGAGGATCGCTGCCGCTTTACCGCGCCAACGGCTTCGGCTCGTTCCTGGCGCGCCCCGTGCGGCTTGAAACCCTGGTCAAGGTGCTGCGTGGCCGAATTGGCAACCCCGATGTTTCGCTTGACAGCGCGCGGCCTGCTGCAACCGCAACAAAGGCTGAAGGCCAGCCGCTCAATGTGCTCCTGGCAGAGGACAACGACGTCAACGCTCTGCTCGTCAAGGCGGCGCTGGAGCGTGCGGGACATCTGGTCACGCGTGAAAGCAACGGTCTTTCCGCCGTTGCCCGCGCCACGGAGACGCCGCAGCGTTTTGACGTGATTCTCATGGACTTGCACATGCCGGAGATGGACGGATTGGACGCCATCGCCGCCATAAGGGCAAGCGAGGAGGAAAGATCCGGGCGGGCGACTCCGATTCTGGTGCTCACCGCCGACGGCCAGGCCGAAACCGAAGCCGCCGCGCGCGGCGTCGGCGCGACCGGCTTCATCACCAAGCCGGTCGATCCATTCCGGCTCTTGGGAATTGTCGAGGACGCTCTGCGCTGAAAAGCGCGTCATCCATTTGTTGCAGTCATGTGCTAACAGACCGGTGAAGAACGCTTCGGGAGCGGCGCATGAACATCGCAGTCACACAAAGCCTGGAGCGGCGCGCGCTTGTGGCACCAGCGGCAATGCCCATGGGTCTGCGCCATTGCACCGAAAGGCCGCTTGGAAGGCTGGGTTCGCTGACCGTGCGCCTCGCCAAGTCCAAGAGCGAGGTCCGTGCGGCGCAGGAGCTGAGACAGCGCGTGTTCTTCGCAGGCTTTCATGACGATGGAGGCGGCGACGTGGACCGTTTCGACGAGCACTGCGACCACCTGCTGGTGTTGGATCATGCCATCGGGGCGGAGGTGAAGGAACAGGTTATCGGAACTTACCGCCTCCTGCGCCAAGACCGCGCAGTTACAGCTGGAGGCTATTCTTCTCAAAGCGAGTTCGATGTTGAACGCCTGGCATCCCGCCACCCCGCCCGCCGCTTCCTCGAACTCGGCCGCTCCTGCGTCCTGCCGCAATATCGCTCAAAGCGCACCGCCGAACTGCTCTGGCAGGGTATCTGGGCCTATTGCCTCTCGCACTCAATTGACGTCATGTTCGGCTGTGCTTCCTTTGCGGGAACTGTGCCGGCGCGGCATGCCTTGGCGCTGTCATTCCTTTACCATCATGCGCGCGCCATCGGCGAATGGGCGACCGAGCCAGTTTCAAAATTGGCGGTTCTTGCCGACCTCGTTCCCGCGGAAGCGGTCAATGCCAAACAGGCGCTTTTCGCCATGCCGCCGCTGGTCAAAGGCTATCTGCGGCTCGGCGCAAAATTCAGCCGCCATGCCGTTATAGACCCTGAATTCGGCACAACCGACATATTGGTCTTACTTCGCACCGAAGATATTTCAGAGCGCTATCTCAATCACTACGGCGCGGACGCTGACCGCTTCGTCTAAGTGCTCGCCATAAAAGCCGCCACCGCCGCCATATTCACAATGTCGGAATCCTTTGCTCCAAGCGAGACGATCTGACACGGCTTGTCGAGGCCGACCAGCAGCGGCCCGATGACGGTCGAGCCGCCCAGCTCCTGCAGCATTTTGGTCGAGATCGAGGCGGAGTGCAGCGCCGGCATGACCAGCACATTGGCGGGACCAGACAGGCGGCAGAACGGGTATTGCTCCATGGCGCGCGGATTGAGCGCGACGTCCGCGTCCATCTCCCCGTCATATTCAAAATCCACTTTACGCTTGTCGAGGATTTTCACCGCCTCCTGCACGCGCTCGGCGCGCTCGCCCGGAGGATTGCCGAAGGTCGAATAGGCGAGCAGCGCGACGCGCGGCTCGTAGCCCATGCGCCGCGCCATGCGCGCCGACTCTTCCGCGATGTCGGCGAGTTCAACGGAGGTCGGCATTTCATGCACGGCGGTGTCGGCGACCAGCACCGTGCGGCCCCGGCACAAAGCGAGCGAAATGCCGGTAACAGTATGCCCCGGCTTCTGGTCGATGGCGCGTCTTATATCGGCGAGCGCGGTGGAATAATTGCGCGTCACACCCGTCACCATCGCGTCCGCGTCGCCATGCGCCACCATGCAGGCGGCGAAATGGTTGCGGTCATTGTTGATGAGCCGCTGGCAGTCGCGGTACAGGAAGCCTTTGCGCTGCATCCGCTCATAGAGGTGATCGGCATAGACAATGTTCTGCTGCGACAGCTGCGCGTTGACGATGGAAATCCCTTTTCGGCCAAGGTCCAGCCCCGCTTTCGCCGCCGTGTCGGCGATGCGCTGCTCGCGGCCCACAAGGATCGCCTCGCCCAGCCCCTGATTGACGTAGGACATGGCGGCGCGCATCACCTGCTCCTCTTCGCCTTCCGCGAACACCATGCGCTTCGGCTGGCGGCGGACGCGGTCGTAGATGCGCTGCAGGGTCGAGGCGATAGGATCGCGCCTTGCCGAAAGCTCGCGTGCATAGAGTTCAAGGTCGGCAATCTGTTTCCGGGCGACGCCCGACGCCATTGCCGCCTTCGCCACAGCCACCGGAATGACCGAAATCAGGCGCGGATCAAACGGCACGGGAATGATGTAGCCGGGGCCGAACTTCGGCCGGTTGCCTTGGTAGGCGGCGGCCACTTCATCCGGCACGTCCTCGCGCGCCAGTTCCGCAATCGCGTTGGCGGCGGCGATTTTCATGTCTTCATTGATGGTGACCGCCCGCACATCCAGCGCGCCGCGGAAAATATACGGGAAGCCCAGCACATTATTGACCTGGTTCGGATAATCCGAGCGCCCGGTGGCGACAATGGCGTCGCTGCGTATGGCGGCGGCCTCCTCCGGCGTGATTTCCGGATCGGGATTGGCCATGGCGAAAATGATGGGATTGGGCGCCATGGAGCGGATCATCTCGTTCGAAAACGCGCCCTTGGCCGACAGGCCGAACACAACGTCCGCGCCGTTCATCGCGTCCGCCAGCGAGCGGGCATCGGTCGGCGCGGCATGGGCGGCTTTCCACTGATTCATGCCTTCGGTGCGGCCTTGATAGATGACTCCTTTCGTGTCGCACAGGAGAACGTTCGCAGCCTTGAAGCCCATCGCTTTAATCAGTTCGATGCAGGCGATGCCAGCCGCGCCCGCGCCGTTGCAGACAAGTTTGGTCGTCTTCATGTCGCGGCCGGTCAGGTGCAGGGCGTTGATAAGGCCGGCCGCCGCAATGATCGCTGTGCCGTGCTGGTCATCGTGGAACACCGGAATGTCCATCAGTTCGCGCAGGCGGCTTTCGATGATGAAGCACTCCGGCGCCTTGATATCCTCCAGATTGATGCCGCCGAACGAGGGGCCGAGATAGCGCACACAGTTGATGAACTCGTCAGCGTCTTCGGTGTTGACCTCAAGGTCGATGGAATCGACATCGGCGAAGCGCTTGAACAGAACCGCCTTGCCCTCCATCACCGGCTTGGAGGCGAGCGCGCCGAGATTGCCCATGCCCAGAATCGCCGTGCCGTTGGAAATGACGGCGACCATGTTGCCCTTAGCCGTGTAGTCATAGGCCTTGGACGGATCGTCGGCGATCGCCTGAACCGGCACCGCGACGCCGGGCGAATAGGCCAGCGACAGGTCGCGCTGCGTCGCCATTGGTTTGGTCGGGTTGATCTCCAGCTTGCCGGGACGGCCGCGGGAATGGAACTCAAGCGCTTCTTCAGCTGTGACGGATGGAGCAGCGCTTTCGGGCGACTGGCTGGGCATAATGGCGTTTCCCCGTTTGTCTTTGATTTTGTGCCAAGGTAGACAGGCGGCGGGCAGGCTGTAAACCCGTTTATCGCGGAAACAGCTTTCAATTATCACTAAAGAATCAAACCCGGCGGTTAGAGGCGTGGCCATCAAAATCGAACCCAGCGGCGATAAAGGCCCCTCGCCGATGATGGAGCAGTTCATCGAGATCAAGTCGGCGAACATGGATTCGCTGTTGTTCTACCGGATGGGCGACTTTTACGAGCTTTTTTTCGAAGACGCCGAAGTTGCGTCAAGGGCGCTCGGCATCACGCTGACCAAACGGGGAAAGCATCAGGGCGAGGACATTCCCATGTGCGGCGTGCCGGTGCATGCGGCGGATGACTACCTGTCCAAGCTTATCGCGCTCGGACACCGCGTCGCGGTCTGCGAGCAGATCGAGGACCCGGCGGAAGCCCGCAAGCGCGGCGGCAAATCCGTGGTGAAGCGCGATGTCGTCCGGCTGGTGACCCCCGGCACCATCACCGAGGAAAAGCTGCTGGAGCCGGGGGAGGCGAGCTATTTCATGGCGCTCGGCCGGATCCGCGGGGCGGGCGGCATTGCGCTGGCATGGATCGATATTTCCACCGGCATTTTCCGAGTGGCAGAGACCAGCCTTGAGCGCCTGGTCTCAGACGTCTTGCGCATCGACCCGCGAGAGCTGATCGTGGCGGAACCGGTGTTCCACGATCCGGAGTTCAAAGCGGCCTTCGACATTCTGGGCCGCATTGTCCGCCCCGAGCCGCCCAGCCTGTTCGACAGCGCCACGGCGGAAAACCGCATCATGCGCTATTACGGCGTGGCGGCGCTCGACGGGTTCGGCACATTCTCCCGCGCCGAGACCGCCGCCATTTCCGGGGCGATCGCCTATGTCGAGAAAACTCAGTTCTCAGAGCGCCCGCCTTTGCAGCGCCCGGAGCGCCAGTCTGCCAATTCGGCGCTGTTCATAGACCCGTCCACCCGCGCCAATCTGGAGCTGACCCGCACGCTTTCCGGCGAGCGCAACGGCAGCCTCTACCGCTCCATCGACCGCACGCTGACTGGTGGCGGCGCGCGGCTCTTGGGCGAGCGGCTGATGTCGCCGCTGACGGATGCGGAAGGCGTGAATGCGCGGCTGGATTCGGTATCCTTTCTCATGAGCGAAGACCGTCTGTCCGACCGGCTGCGCGAATTGCTCAAGCGCGCGCCGGATATGCCCCGCGCCCTGTCGCGCATTGGCCTTGGTAGGGGAGGCCCGCGGGACCTGGATGCGATGCGGCAGGGAATAAATACGGCTTTGCAAATCTCGGCGCTTTTCGCCGACAGGATTCTGACCGCCGAGCTTGCTTCGGCGCTGAAGGATATCGGCAGCCTGCCCAATCAAATCGAAGCGCATCTTGCCTCGGCGCTTTCCGAAGAGCTTCCGCTTCTCAAACGCGACGGCGGCTTTGTCCGCGCTGGATACAATGGCGAGCTGGACGAGCTGAAAGCGCTGCGCGACCAGTCGCGGCGCGTGATTGCTGAAATGGAAGGCGAGTTCCAGAACGAGACCGGCATCCGGTCTCTCAAGATCCGCCACAACAATATTCTCGGCTATTATATCGAAGTCACCGCCAACCACGCTGAAGCGATGAACGGCACGGACGCGGCGAAGGCGCGGTTCATCCACCGCCAGACCATGGCCAACGCGATGCGCTTCACCACGGTGGAACTGGCAAAGCTTGAGGAGAAAATCGCCAATGCCGCCGGGCGGGCGCTGGAGATTGAGCTGGCGGTGTTCGATGCTTTGGCAAATGAAGTCGTCGCAAGTGCCGAAGCGATCCAGCGCGGCGCTGCGGCGCTGGCGGTGCTGGATGTGTCGCGCGGGCTGGCCGAGCTTGCGGGCGAGCAGGGCTATTGCCGCCCGATGGTGGATGCTTCGCTCAGCTTTGACATCGTCCAGGGCCGCCATCCTGTCGTCGAACAGGCGCTCCGCAAGGCCGCCGCCCAGCCGTTCATCGCCAATGATTGCACGTTGTCGCCGGAGGGCGAGGCGAACGCAGGCGCGATCTGGCTGATCACCGGGCCGAATATGGGCGGCAAGTCGACATTCCTGCGGCAGAACGCGCTGATCGCCATTATGGCGCAGATGGGCTCCTTCGTGCCCGCCGGTTCCGCCCATATCGGCATTGTCGACCGCCTGTTCTCGCGCGTCGGCGCGTCGGACGATCTGGCGCGCGGCCGTTCTACCTACATGGTGGAAATGGTCGAAACCGCCGCCATCCTCAATCAGGCCAGCGAGCGCTCGCTGGTGATATTGGATGAAATCGGCCGCGGCACCTCGACCTTTGACGGCCTGTCCATTGCATGGGCCGCCGTTGAGCATCTGCACGAGGTCAACAGACCCCGCGCGCTGTTCGCCACGCATTTCCATGAAATGACGGCGCTATCGTCGAAACTTAGCCGGCTTCATAATGTCACCATGAAGGTGAAGGAATGGGACGGCGAGGTGATATTTCTGCACGAGGTCGGCAAGGGCGCGGCGGACCGGTCCTATGGCGTGCAGGTGGCCAAGCTCGCGGGGCTTCCCGCCGCTGTCATTGAGCGGGCGAAAGCGGTGCTGCATCAGCTGGAGGCCGACGGCTCCGCCTCCAAGTCGCACAAGCTGATCGATGATCTGCCACTGTTTTCCGCCGAAGTGCGGCAGGCGCCCAAGGCCGTGAAGAAGACTGATATGCTGGGCGAGGCGCTGGGCGCGGTCAATCCGGATGATCTGTCGCCCAAAGAGGCGCTGGAACTCATTTACCGTCTGAAGCTTCTTGCAGCGGCGCGATAGACGTATCGCCAGTGTGCAAAACTGGCTATAGAGCCGCAAATCACCGGAACGAACACTTTTAGATGCCGCAGGCGGACCTTCAGCTCGACAAGATCATCGATGTCATGGCGCTTGCCGTGCAGCTTGACGGCATCGGTAAAAAAATCAGCGACGCCGAAAGCGCCGCCGCCTTGCGCCCGCAGGTCATTGATGTCCTGCGCCAGACGCTTGAGGATGGCAGAAAGAGGGCTGAGGTCCTGCTGCGCGAGGATGGCGGCGGGGTGCGCTGCGCCATACGCCTGTCACGGCTGATGGACATTCTGATCAGCCTGCTCTTTGATTTCGCACGCGGCCATCTGCAATTCGGCGGCAAGGGAGTTGCGCATGAGCCGGTCGCCATCATCGCCGTCGGCGGCTATGGGCGCACGACGCTGGCGCCGGGCTCGGACATTGACCTCCTGTTTCTGCTGCCGAACAGGGCCAGTCCGGCGGCCACAAAGACAATCGAATATATTCTCTATGTGCTGTGGGACCTCGGACTCAAAGTCGGCCATTCAACCCGCAATGTCGATGAATGCATCCGCCTCGCCCGCGCCGACTTGACCATCCGCACCGCTGTGCTTGAGGCGCGCTTCATCCATGGCGAGCGCAGCCTTTTCGATACATTACAAAAGCGCTTCGACCCGGAAGTGGTCAAGGGCACCGGGCTGGAGTTCATCCAGGCCAAGCTTCAGGAGCGCGACGCGCGGCACGAGAAGTCCGGCCAGTCGCGCTATCTGGTGGAGCCGAATATCAAGGACGGCAAGGGCGGCCTGCGCGATCTGCAGACGCTGTTCTGGATCGCCAAATATTATTACCGCGTCGCCACGACCGAAGAGCTGGTCGGCAAAGGGGTTTTCTCTAAGGATGAGTACCGGCAGTTCCTGAAGGCGGAGGATTTTCTCTGGGCGGTGCGCTGCCACATGCACTTCGCCACCGGCAAGGCGGAGGAGCGGCTGTCTTTCGACATTCAGCGCGAGATCGCCGCGCGCCTCGGCTACCGGGCGCAGCCGGGCCTGTCGCCGGTCGAGCGCTTCATGAAGCACTATTTTCTTGTCGCCAAAGAGGTCGGTGACCTGACGCGGATTTTCTGCGCGGCGCTCGAGGAGCAGCAGGCGAAGTATGTGCCGGGGCTGAACCGGATATTCCAGACTTTCACCCGCCGCAGCCGCGCCATCGACGGGACGAAAGACTTCATCGTCGACAATCAGCGGATCAACATCGCCAATGAAAATGTCTATAAGATCGACCCGGTCAACCTCATCCGCCTATTTCATATCGCAGACAGCACAGGGCTTGAATATCATCCCGACGCGATGCAGCTGGCGACACGCTCGCTGACATTGATCGATCAGCGCCTGCGCGAAAACCCCGAGGCCAACCGCCTGTTCATGGAAATTCTCTGCTCGACGCGCCAGCCGGAGCTGAACCTGCGGCGCATGAACGAGGCCGGCGTGCTGGGCCGTTTCATTCCGGAGTTCGGCAAAGTCGTGGCGATGATGCAGTTCAACATGTATCACCATTTCACCGTGGACGAGCACCTCATCCGCTGCATCGGCGTTTTGTCCGGCATCGAAAACGGCACGCTCGCCGCAGAGCACCCGCTGACCTACCAGCTCCTGCCGGGGCTGAAGCCGGAGCGGAAACTGCTTTATCTGGCGCTGCTGCTGCATGACATCGCCAAGGGCCGCCCCGAGGATCATTCGCTGGAAGGCGCGAAAATCGCGGAGCGGCTCGGACCCCGCTTCGGCCTGTCGCCGGGCGAAACTGAGATTGTCTCATGGCTCATCCGCGAACACCTGACCATGAGCATGGTCGCCCAGTCGCGCGACCTGAATGACCGCAAGACGATTCTGGACTTTGCAGAAAAAGTGCAGACGCCGGACCGGCTGAAGCTGCTGCTGATCCTCACCGTCTGCGACATCCGCGCCGTCGGCCCGGGCGTGTGGAACGGCTGGAAAGGCGCGCTCCTGCGCACACTTTTTTCGGAGACCGAACTCCTTCTAACCGGCGGCTTCTCGGAACTGCCGCGCAAGGACCGCACGGAACAGGCCCGCGCCCAGCTGCGCGGGACGCTGACGGGCTGGAGCGACGCGGAGCGCGACGCCTATCTGGCGCTGCCCTATCAAAATTATCTTCTCACGGTCAGCCTCGACGACCAGAAGCGCCATGCCGAGTTCATCCGCGCTGCCGACAAGGACGGTAAAAAGCTGGCGACGATGGTCAAGACCCATGCCTTTGAGGCGATCACTGAAATCACCGTCATGGCGCAGGACCACCCTAAGCTCCTCGCCATCATTTCCGGCGCCTGCGCGTCCGCCGGGGCCAACATTGTCGGCGCGCAGATTTTCACCACCACCGACGGCCGCGCGCTTGACACGATCCTGATCTCCCGCGAGTTCGAGATGGATGCCGACGAGCTGCGCCGCGCCCAGAGCGTCACAAGGCTGATCGAGGACATGCTCTCCGGCAAGACCTATCTGCCGGATGTGATGGCCAAGCGCGTGCGCGTGCGCAAGACTGCAAAGGCGTTCAAGGTCACGCCGCGCGTCGATATCGACAACGCGCTCTCCAACAAATTCACCGTCATCGAGATCGAAGGCCTCGACCGTCCCGGCCTCTTGTCGGAAATCACCGCTGTGATATCGGCGCTGAACCTTGACATCGCCTCCGCCCACATCACGACGTTTGGCGAGAAAATCATCGACTCGTTCTACGTTACCGACCTTATCGGTCACAAAATTACCCAAACCGCGCGCGAGACGGCGATAAAACGCAAGCTGCTGACCTTGTTCGACAAGGCCGAGACAGAAGCCGCCTGACCGGAAAAAGGAAGAATTCCGCATGAGTCTTGTGAAAAAATTTGCCACAGTCGGCGGCGCGACGCTTGCGAGCCGCCTGCTTGGCTTTGGGCGCGAGGCGCTGATGGCGGCGGTGCTGGGCGCGGGGCCGGTCGCGGACGCATTCTATGCGGCCTTCCGTTTTCCAAATCTGTTCCGCCGCCTTTTCGCCGAAGGCGCGTTCAACGCCGCCTTTGTTCCGCTGTTCTCAAAAGAGATCGAGGCGAACGGCATTGCGGGCGCGAAAAAATTCTCTGAAGAGGTGATGGGCGTTCTGTTCAGCATTCTTCTGGCGCTGACCATCCTGATGGAGCTTTCGATGCCGTTCCTTGTGCGCACAATTATTGCGCCCGGCTTCGCATCTGATCCGCAGAAGTTTGAAATGACGCGCGCCATGGCGCTGATCATGTTTCCCTATCTCATGTGCATGTCGCTGACGGCGATGATGAGCGGGATACTCAATTCCCTGCACCGCTATTTCGCCGCCGCCATTGCGCCGGTTTTTCTCAATGTCATTCTGATCGGCATCTTGGCAATGGCGCTGTGGCGCGGCAGCGACCCGTATTTTGCCGGAACCATGATGGCCTGGGGCGTGCTGGCCGCAGGCATTCTGCAATTGCTCATCGTCGCCGTGTCGGTGCGGCTTGCCGGCATTCATCTGGAGTTCCGCAGGCCTGTCATGACGCCGGCGGTCAAAAGGCTGCTGGTCCTCGCCGCGCCCGCCGCCATTGCCGGCGGCATCACGCAGATCAATCTGGTGATCGGCCAGATGATCGCCTCGGGCAAGGCGGGTGCGATCTCAGTGCTGCAATATGCCGACCGGGTCTATCAGCTTCCGCTCGGCGTTGTCGGCATCGCCGTCGGCGTCGTGCTGCTGCCGGAGCTGGCGCGGGCGCTGAAGGGCGGGCACAATGTGGAAGCGGGCAATATCCAGAACCGCTCGGTGGAGTTTGCGCTGTTTCTCACCCTGCCTGCGGCGGCGGCTTTGTTTGTCATGTCCGAGCCCATCGTGCGCGTGCTCTATGAGCGCGGCGCATTCTCGGAGCAGACGACTTCCGTTGTGGCGGGAACGCTGGCCATATTCGGCCTCGGCCTGCCCGCTTTCGTCTTAATCAAATGTTTCACGCCGGGCTTCTTCGCCCGCGAGGACACGAAGACGCCGATGCGTTACGCTGGCGTTTCAGCGGCGGTCAACCTGTCGCTGGCGCTGAGCTTGTTTCCGCTGATTGCCGAACGCGGCATTGCGACGGCGGAAGTCGCCGCAGGTTGGGCGAATGCGGGGCTGCTTTTCGCCACTTTGATGCGGCGCGAGCACTGGTCGGTTGACCCCGGCTTGAAAAAGCGCGTCCCCCGCCTTGTTCTTTCGGCGGTCTTGATGGGCGCGGCGCTGCATTTCGCAGTCAGCTGGCTCTCGCCATACCTTGCGCCGGAGAAGTCCTTCTTCACACAGGCGCTGGTTCTGTTTGCTTTAATACTAATCTCCGCCATCATCTATTTTGGCGTCGCCTTCGGCATAGGCGGCGCGGACCGTGCGATGATCCGCCGCAATGTCGAGCGCGGCAAGGACGCGCCACCTTTAGAACCGCTGTGATGGAATTGACGCTTTATCCCGGCTGGTCCATACGCATTTTCCAAAATCAATTCGGCGCACCGGCATCAGCATGACACAGTTCCCCCCCCTCGTTTTTTCCGGCGTGCAGCCGACCGGCAATCTGCATCTGGGCAATTATCTCGGCGCTATCCGCAAATTTGTCGCGCTGCAGGAGAGCCATAACTGCATCTACTGCGTCGTCGACATGCACGCCATCACGCTGCCGCAGGACCCGAAGGAGCTGGCGAAAAGCACCCGCGAAGTGACGGCGGCGTTTCTGGCGGCGGGCATTGATCCGGCAAAACACATCGTCTTCAACCAGAGCCGCGTGCCGCAGCATGCGGAACTCGCCTGGATATTCAACTGCGTCGCCCGCCTCGGCTGGCTGAACCGCATGACGCAGTTCAAGGACAAGGCCGGCAAGGACCGCGAGAATGCGTCAGTGGGTCTTTATTCCTACCCGAACCTGATGGCCGCCGACATTCTCGTCTACCGCGCCACCCATGTGCCGGTCGGCGACGATCAGAAGCAACATCTGGAATTGACCCGCGACATTGCGCAGAAGTTCAACATCGACTTCTCCGCGCGCATTGCAGAGCTTGGACTTGGCGTGCCGATGCTTTTTGGTGACAATGACGGCCACGGCTATTTCCCCCTGACCGAGCCGATCATCGAAGGCCCGGCGACCCGCGTTATGTCGCTGCGCGACGGCACAAAGAAAATGTCGAAGTCCGATCCCTCTGACCTGTCACGCATCAACCTCACCGACGATGCGGACACGATCTCGAAGAAAATCCGCAAGGCAAAGACGGATGTGGAAGCACTGCCCACCGAAGCAAAGGGTCTTGAGGGGCGTCCGGAAGCGGAAAACCTTGTCGGCATTTACGCCGCGCTCGCAGACCGACCGCGCGATGATGTGTTGAAAGAATTCGGCGGCAGCCAGTTTTCGACGTTCAAACCGGCGCTGGCGGACCTTGCCGTCGCCAAGCTCGCGCCGATTGCCGCAGAAATGCGCCGGATCAGCGCCGATGCGTCTTACGTGGATTCGGTGTTGAAGGACGGCGGTCTGCGGGCGCGGGCCAAGGCCGAGATCACCATGCGCGAGGTGAAGCAGATTCTCGGCATGCTGGTTGATTGACCACGTGTAACGTAAATGGCAGATTGACATTATGGTATCACGACGTCTTTCCCGCGAATCCGGACACCGCCGCAAATTTCTGGCGATTATTGACGACACGCCCGAATGCGAGCGCGCCGTCGCCTATGCCTCGCGCCGCGCATTGAGCACAGGCGGGCTGCTTGTGCTGCTTTATGTGATTGAGACCGCAGATTTCCAGCAGTTCATGGGCGTCGAAAAAGTCATGCGGGCCGAAGCCATGGAGCGGGCAACCACAGCGCTCGAGCGGTTCAACGTCTCGCTGCGGGAGATTGCAGGCCTCGACGTCGAGCCGGTCATCCGCGAAGGCGCCAAGACCGAGGAAATCCACAAGCTGATCGACACCGATCAGGACATCGCCATTCTGGTGCTGGCGGCAGGCACTGGCAAAGAAGGGCCGGGGCCGCTGGTCCAGTCGCTCGCCGGGCGCGGGCCGTCGTTTCCGATACCGGTGACCGTTGTGCCCTTCGATCTGTCCGATGAGGACATTGACGCAGTGGCATAATGTCCTTGTGAGTGGCGCTCCGAAAGCCTATACTTTAGAAACATTCCAGATTTGGAGCATTTCCATGTTCATCCAGACCGAAGCCACGCCCAATCCGGCGACTTTGAAGTTTCTGCCCGGCAAAATCGTGTTGAACGAAGGCACCGCCGACTTCCGCGACGAGGACGAGGCCGAGGGCAAGTCGCCGCTCGCCTCCAAGCTGTTTGGCATCCCTTCCGTCAACGGCGTGTTTTTCGGCCATGATTTCATCACCGTCACCAAGGCGGACGGGCCGGAATGGCAGCATTTGAAGCCCGCCGTGCTCGGTACGATCATGGAGCATTTCATGTCCGGCGACCCGGTCATGGTCTCAGGCTCGGTGATGACGCCGAAATCGTCGGACGCCGAGTTTTTCGACGAAGGCGACACGGAAATCGTCCTCACCATCAAGGACCTTCTCGAAACCCGCGTCCGCCCCGCCGTGGCGCAGGACGGCGGCGACATCACCTTCAAGGGATTCAAGGACGGCACGGTCTTTCTCAACATGAAAGGCTCCTGCGCCGGCTGTCCGTCCTCCACTGCGACCTTGAAGCACGGCATCCAGAACCTTTTGAAGCACTTCGTGCCGGAAGTGCGCGAAGTCGAAGCTGTTTAGCGCATCAATTGCTCAAATGGGATCACTTCGGCGGTCGCCGACCCAAATCCGTCATTCCGGGGCCGCGAAGCGGAACCCGGAATCCAGAGTGGCGGAGAGCGAAGTTTCGCGCCTGCGCAGACGGGGTTCAAGCCAGCCAGACCACCCATTTCAGCCCACT
>JANMMM010000225.1:0-25768 GCA_031373225.1 Phyllobacteriaceae bacterium
TTCCTGCACCAGTTTTCCGAGCTCGACACATTGGGCATTGACCAGCCGGAAACGAAGTGCGCTCTTAAGTAGCTGAAGGAGACTTGAGTGGATCTGTTTCGGAAGAAAAACCTGGTTGTTCCGGCGCTGATTGTGGCCTTGGCCTGCGCTGTCAGTCCGGCATCCGCCTACATGGTTTATGTGTCCAATGAAAAGGACAACACAGTCAGCGTCATCGATTCCACCAAGATGGAAGTGGTCAAGACCATCAATGTCGGCCAGCGGCCGCGCGGCATCACGATGTCGCGCGATGGCAAGCACATTTATCTGTGCGCCTCAGATGACGACACGATCCAGATCATCGACGCCGCGACACACGAAATAACCGGCACGCTGCAATCAGGGCCGGACCCGGAGCTGTTTGACCTCTCGCCGGATGGCAAGACGCTTTATGTCGCCAATGAAGACGACAATCTGGTCACCGTCATTGATCTGGAAAGCAACAAGGTGCTCGCCGAGATACCGGTTGGAGTTGAACCGGAAGGAATGGGCATCAGCCCGGACGGCAAGGTGATCGTCAACACGTCGGAAACGACCAATATGGCGCATTTCATCGACACGGCGACGCACGAGATCACTGATAATGTGCTGGTCGATTCCCGCCCCCGGTTTGCGGAATTCAAACCGGATGGCACGGAAGTCTGGGTCAGCGCCGAGATCGGCGGCACGGTCTCCATCATTGATGTGAAGACACACCAGGTCACCAAGAAGATCACGTTTGAAATTGCCGGGCTCCGCTCTGAAGCGATTCAGCCGGTCGGCGTGCTCATAACCGCCGACGGCAAAAAGGCCTATGTGGCGCTGGGGCCGGCCAACCGCGTGGCGGTTATTAACACGTCAACTTACGAAGTCGAAAAATATGTGCTGGTCGGCCAGCGTGTCTGGCAGCTGGCCTTCACCCCCGATCAGAAGACCTTGATCAGCACCAATGGCGTATCGAACGACGTGACATTTATTGATACGGTCACTGACGAGCCGGTTCAGTCGGTGACGGTCGGCGCGCTGCCATGGGGCGTGGTGGTTTCGCCGAATTGAAAAGCTGCATGTGGGAGCCGCTGAAGAAGAGGAAACAGGCATGAAGAGACAAGTCATCTTTGGACTGGCGGCATTTGCCGGTGCGCTCCTGTCACAATCAGGCAGCATCGCGCAAGATGCAGATGATGCCGAGGAAGCTCCAAAAGTGACGCGGTCCAGCAAGGACGTGCCGGAGCTCATTTTGGGATCCGCCAGCGACAGTTTTACAGTCAACCAGAAAGACTTTGAGCTGATCGCGGGTCAAGGTTACCGCTGGAAGATCACATCAGCGGCAGGCCTTGAATACAAGTTTGCCACCGACCTGTTCCGGAATGTCTGGATGAACCAGATCGTCATCAAAGACCTTGAAGTCCATATGAACGGCGCGCCGGCATGGCTGGAATTTGACGCGGAGGGCACGATGCAGGTGCAGTTCACAACGGTGCGACCGGGCAGCTACACATGGTCGGTGCCGGATCTGGCGGACAAGGGCATGAAGGGCACGATCACAATCAAATGAAGTGGTAGTCGTGACGGACAAGAGAAAAAGTGGCATTCAATTTGGCACAGCGGCGCTTGATGTATCCGGCGTCAGCCATTCCTATGGCGCAAAGCGCGCGCTGGCAGACGTCTCCTTCTTGATCGCGCCGGCAAACTTCACCGTGCTGCTCGGCCTGAACGGCGCGGGAAAAACCACGCTGTTTTCGCTCATCAGCAATCTTTACGACACGCGCCAAGGCACGATCAGCATCTTCGGCCACGACATCGGTAAAGATTCCGGCGAAGCGCTGCGTCGGCTCGGCATCGTGTTTCAGGCGCGCACACTTGATCTTGATCTCACCGTTTCGCAGAACCTGTCCTACCACGCCTCCCTGCACGGGATTGGCGCGGGCGAGGCGCGGCAGCGCATTGGTGCACTGCTTGAATCTGTCGATATGAGCGGCAGGCTGCACGACAAGGCGCGCAGCCTGTCGGGCGGCCAGATGCGCCGCGTTGAAATCGCGCGGGCGCTGCTGCACCGCCCGCCTTTGCTCTTGCTCGACGAAGCGACTGTGGGGCTGGACATACAATCGAGGGCGGGAATACTTTCGACGATCCGTGATCTGGTGAAAACCGAGGGTCTTGGCGTGTTCTGGGCGACGCATTTGATCGATGAAGTGGATGACGCGGACCATGTTGTGGTGCTGCATGAAGGCCGGGTGGCGGCAAAGGGCAGTGTGGCGGATGTGATGCGCGAGTCTGGAGCGCAAAATATCCGTGCGGCCTTTTCGAAGCTGAGCGGATTGGACCGCAAACGCGACGAGGAGGCAGCGCTGTGAATGTGCAATCCGCGCCGGCCGCAGCCGCTCCGATCCAGCTCGCAGCCTTTGGCCTGGCGCATTATCTGATCTGCCTGAAGGGCGTGCTTGTGCGCGAGGGACTGCGCTTTCTGAATCAGCGCGAGCGGTTCGTCTCCTCACTGGTGCGCCCGCTGCTCTGGCTGTTCATTTTCGCCGCAGGTTTTCGCCAGGTGCTCGGCGTCTCGATCATTGCGCCCTACAAGACCTATGTTTTGTACGAAGTCTATATCACTCCCGGCCTGTGCGGCATGATCCTGCTCTTCTCCGGCATGCAGTCGTCGCTGTCGATGGTCTATGACCGGGAGATGGGGAATATGCGCACCTTGCTTGTCAGCCCGTTTCCGCGCTGGTTTTTGCTTGTTTCAAAGCTGCTCGCCGGTGTCGCCGTGTCGCTGGCGCAGGTCTACGTGTTTCTCGCCATCGCCTGGTTCTGGGGCGTCAAGCTGCCGCTAATGGGATATCTGCAAGCGCTGCCGGCGCTGTTTCTGGCGGGCATGATGCTGTGCGCGCTCGGGCTGCTCCTGTCGTCGATGATCCAGCAGCTGGAGAATTTCTCGGGCATCATGAACTTTGTGATTTTCCCGATGTATTTCGCCTCGCCCGCGCTCTATCCGCTGTGGCGCATTCTGGAATCCAGCCCGCTGCTGCACAAAATCTGTCTGGCTAATCCGTTCACCTACGCTGTTGAGCTGATCCGGTTTGCCTTTTACGGACAGCTGGAATGGGGCTCCCTCGCTGCGGTTTGCGGATTCACCGTCCTGTTTCTGGGGGGTGCCATTTTGGCTTACGACCCGTCGCGCGGGCTGATGAGCCGTAAGAAAGATTCTGGAGGAAACGCGTGATGAGGATGCTGAGCCTTCTGAAAGCGCTTGCCATATCGTCCCTGCTTGCGGGGCCGGTCATGGGCGCGCAGAACACCGACCTGACCTGGCCCTGCATCCAGCGCAAAGTGCCGACGCTATCGCTTGGCCAGGTTTGGAACGGACCCGAGCTGCCGCCAACGTCGGCGGGCTGGGCAGACGATGCAGCCGTTTCCGCGCTGGTGCGCGAGGTTGCGGCGCGGCGGATGCCTATTGCCGACGCGGAAAAGGCGATTCAGAGTTTCGCGAAGGGCCAGCCCGCCGGTCAGCGCAATGCCAAACTGGCGATGCTCGCGCAGGGCCTGTTCGACCACATGAACGCAGAGCGCGGCCATGTCATTTCCGGCATTGCGCGCTATGCGCAAAACCAGCTGACCATGGCGGCAAGGCTGCGCGCGGAGGGATCAAAACTTGGCGAGCTGCGCGTCAAGCCCGATGCCAACGCCAATGACATCATCACGCGCACTGAGCAGATGGCCATGGAAATCCGCGTTTTTGAGGAGCGCGTGAAGTCACTGACCTATGTCTGCGAGGTGCCGACTTTCATTGAGCAGCGGCTTTATTCGCTTGCTAAATCCATCGCAAAGGTGATGGCAGAGCCTGACTGACTATGGCTTTGGAAACTGTTTCAGATAAGCGATGAGATTAAGGATATCGGCGTCATCCTTGAGGCCCGCAAACGCCATCTTGGTGCCTTTGACAACCGCTTTGGGCGCATGAAGATACTCGGTGAGTTTGGCTTCATCCCAGACAAGACCGCCCTTGCCGGCGTCTACCATGGCTGGCGAATATTTGAAGCCTTCCATCGTTCCGGCAGTTCTTCCCAATATCCCCAACAGCGAAGGGCCGACCTTGTTTTTGGCTTCCTTGGCCACATGGCAGGCCGAGCATTTCTTGAAAACAATCTCGCCTGCCGCCGCGTCCTGCGCATGAGCCGCGCCAGCCTGCATGACCATCAGCAATGCCGCACTTACGAAAATGTTTGATCGCATGGGAACACCTGTTTCGTTGTCTCACGGCGCCGAACCGTGATGTCTGGACAAACTGTCCCAGCGCCTAGTCAGCGCTAGGACTAAGCACCGCCCGCAGAGGTGCACGGCGGGCCTGCCCTGTCAACAACACCAAAGTCTGAAATACGCCAGCCGGCTGCCGCCAGATTGCCGGACGCAGCGCGCTTGTTGACAGTGGCAGACTGCGTGCATACGCTTCCTGCTGCCGTTTCCTCGATGGGCACCTTGAGGAAGCTTGGGACTGTTGTTCTCATTCTGCGTTGGTGAAGGCGTGGCGTGCAAGAGAAACTCGCGCCCTGGCGGGATAAGAGGTGCAAAATGGACTTAGTCAATCTGATCATGACGGTATGCCTTGTTGCCAATCCAGGCAAATGCCGGGACGAAAAGCTGTCGTTCGAGCGCCGCGGCGACTTGATGACCTGCATGTTTCTTGCCCAGAGCGAAATAGTGAAATGGTCGGCGGAGCATCCCGCCCTTTCGGTGAAGAAGTGGAAATGCGCGTTCCCTGAAAAAGGGCGCACGCTTTAAGCAGAATTTGTTTTCAACGTGTAACCGGGAGCGGAACAATGAAATTCTCACGACGAACTATCGGGGTGACAGGCCTCGCGCTGGCAGTTGCGGTATTCGCTTCGACCGGGTTCAGCGCCGCGGCCGACAAAATCCGCGTTGGCGTGTTGAAATTTGGAACCGTGAACTGGGAGCTGAACACAGTCAAAGAGCACGCACTTGACGCCGCCAATGGAGTCGATGTGCAGGTGAGCTATTTCGCCGGCGAAGAGGCGACGAATGTCGCGATGCTTGCGGGCGACTTGGACGTGATCGTCTCCGACTGGCTCTGGGTCTCGCGGCAGCGCGCCGCGGGCGAGGACTTCACCATGGCGCCCTATTCCACCTCGGTCGGCGCGGTGATGGTCAAAGCGGATTCGCCGGTCAAGACTCTTGCCGATCTGAAGGGTAAGAAAATAGGCATTGCCGGCGGGCCGGACGACAAGAGCTGGCTGCTCATCCAGGCGCTCGCCAAGCGCGACCAAGGCATCGACCTTGCAGCGGAGAATGAAATTGTCTTCGGCGCGCCGCCGCTCCTGTCTGAGAAAGCAGCTTCGGGCGAACTCGATGCTGTGCTGAGCTTCTGGCACTTCTGCGCGCGCCTCGAGGCCAATGGCTTCCGGCGGCTGATCGGCGCTGAGGAGGCGGCCACAGCGCTAGGTGCGACAGGACAGGTGTCAGCGTTGGGCTATGTCTTCCACGAAAAGTGGGCTTCCGCCAACCCTGCTGCGGCGATGGGCTTCGTCAAAGCCAGCGCCGCCGCTAAGGAGCTTTTGGGGAAATCAGATGAGGAATGGGTGCGCCTGGCACCGGTGATCAAGGCTGAAGGCAAAGCGCTCGAAACGCTGCGCAACCGCTACCGCGACGGCATTCCGAGACGGCCCGCGGCAGACGATGAGGCCGACGCGGCTAAACTCTACGGCGTGCTTGAAGCAATCGGCGGGGAGAAGCTGGTCGGGAAGGGCAAGACGATGTCTCCCGGCACTTACTGGGCCGAACTGAAAAAATGACCAGCGACGAGGCTGCACCGGAAGCTGGCGCCTCAACTGGACGGCCGGCGCCTCCAGCATCTGGCAATCTTCAGGCGGCAATGGCGCGGGCCGCCGTCACGGCGGCATCACTTCTGGCGCTGCTGGCGATCTGGCATCTGGCGGCAGCGGCGTGGCCGAGCCGGGCATTCCCGCCACCTGCCGCCGTCTGGGACATATTGCTGCAGGAGGCGGCGAGCGGCGAACTGGCGCACCATCTTGGCGCGACGCTGGCGCGGGTTGCGGTGTCTTTTTTCATCGCCATGCTGATCGGCTCGGCAATCGGCGTGATGCTCGGCAGCCACCGTCGGGCGGACTCGTTTTTCGGTCCTTGGGTCATTCTGTTCCTGAATATCCCGGCGCTGGTCGTGATTGTTCTCGCCTATATCTGGTTTGGTCTCAATGAGGCCGCCGCGATTGGCGCGGTGGCGCTCAACAAGATACCAAACGTCATCGTCACCATGCGTGAGGGCGCAAGGGCTTTTGAGCCGCGCTTTTCGGAACTTGCGTCGGTTTACCGGTTTGGCAGGCTCGACCGTCTGCGCCACATCGTACTGCCGCAGCTGCAGCCTTATCTGGCCGCCGCCTCACGCTCGGGCATTGCACTGATCTGGAAGATCGTGCTGGTGGTGGAGCTGCTCGGACGCTCGAACGGGGTCGGGTTTCAGATCTATCTGTTTTTTCAAAATTTCGAGGTTGCCGCAATCCTTGGCTACACTCTGACATTCGTTGCGGTCATGCTGATTATAGAACTCCTATTGGTGCAGCCCTTTGAACGACAAGCAACACGCTGGCGCCGCCGCACCGCTTAGGGTCGGGATCGCCGAAAAGACTTTCCGGTCTGCGCAGGGCACGCTTATCCCGGCGCTTAAGGACCTGTCGTTCGAGGTGCGGCAAGGGGAGTTTGCCTGTCTGTTCGGTCCTTCCGGCTGCGGCAAGACGACGACGCTGCGCATACTTCTGGGCCTCGACACGGAATTCTCCGGTTCCTTCGATCTGCCACAGGGCGGAACAGGGCGCATCGCGGCGGTGTTTCAGGAACCGACATTGCTGCCTTGGCGCACGGTGGAGCAGAATGTCAGGATTGCGCTGCCGCACGGGATGAGGGGCGTGGACCTCGGCGAGCTGTTTGACATTCTCGGCCTTACCGCGATGCGCGCGCTTTACCCCTCGGAACTGTCGCTCGGACTGGCACGGCGGGCAGCGCTTGCGCGGGCTTTTGCCATTGAACCCGCAGTGCTTTTTCTGGACGAACCGTTTGTCTCGCTTGACGAGGAGACTGCGGAGCGGCTGCGCGAACTGCTGATGAAAGTCTGGTCGGCGCGGCCGACGACGGCGCTGATGGTGACGCACAGCCTGCCCGAAGCGCTCAAATTATCGGACCGCATCATCGTGCTGTCGCCGCGTCCAGCGCATGTGCTTGGCGTGTTTGAAGTGCGCCAGGCGCGCAGTGAAAGAAACGGAAAAGTGATCAGCGAACTGATGAATGCTTTCCAAATTGAATTCCCGCGCGCCATGATTTAGGCAAATCCCGGGCGCATCGCGACGAGTGGAGGTGCCATGTCTGCGAAGTTTGACCGGCGGGAATTCACCTGCGGCTTGGCCGCCGGACTGACACGGGCGGCGCTGCCATTCAGCCTGAGTGCACACTTGGCCCACGCAGGGCCTATCGGCGCGGAACTTCCGCTTCGGGAGATTGCCAGCGGCGTCTACTGCTTTTCCGGCGTCCATGAATTGATGACTGGCGAGAACGGGGGCGCCATCTGCAATCTCGGCGTGGTCATCGGCACGGACGCGGCGGCGGTCGTGGACACGGGCGGCAGCATCATTGAAGCCAAGGCGCTGATCGCCGCCGTCAGGAAGATCACCGACAAGCCGATCCGCTATGCGATCAACACGCATGTGCACCCCGATCACGTTTTCGGAAACGCCGCCTTCCGCGACATTGGAGCAACGCTGGTCGGCCACAAAAACCTGCCTGCCGCGCTTCAGGCGCGGGCTGAATTCTATCTTCAGCGTTTTCGCGGGCTGCTCGGCGACCTGATGCAAGGCGTGGAAGCCATCGTTCCCACTCTGCTGGTTGACGAAACGCGTGAGCTTGATCTCGGTGGCCGCACATTGCAGCTGCGCGCGTGGAAACCGGCCCATACTGACAATGACCTTACTGTGTTCGACAGCGCTTCCGGCACACTGTTTGCCGGAGACTTGGTTTTTATGCAGCACTTGCCGACGATTGACGGCTCGCTGCTCGGCTGGATGCGGCAGCTGGATGAGCTGGCCTCCATCAATGCGGCGCAGATTGTCCCCGGCCATGGTCCCGCGCCCTCGGCCTGGCCAGACGGGCTGAAGGCACAGCGGCGGTATTTTGACGTGCTGGCGCGGGATATCCGGAAATCAATCGCCGACGGCCAGCCCTTGAGCGACGCCGTCAAGACTGCCGCGCAAAGCGAAAGAGGCAATTGGGCGCTGTTTGAGGAGTTCAACGAGCGCAATGCGACGGTGGCCTTTGCCGAACTCGAATGGGAATAGTCCTAAAGTTTAATCGCCGGGGTTACCTTGCGCACCCTAAAGTGATTTGCCTGCATGCTGGAGCAGGCGTAAACGGCGCGCTTATTTGACGTGGCCGATTTAAGTCTGGAGGCATGGCATGAAAATAGACCTTCTTCGCGGCCACTTGGCCGGTGCGCTGGCGCTCAGGATATTTGCGGCGGCAATTGCGGGCTCTGTGATGACAGCCAGTCTGCCGGGAACCGCCGCCGCACAGTCGACGCAAGAGGAATCAAACAAGCTTTGGGAAGGCCTGAAAAAGGACGTCTTCGGCGACCGCGAGATAAAGCTCGGCACAGGTCTGGTCACACTGATCGCGCCCAAACGCGCCCAGGACGCGGGGCTGGTTCCGATTGAGATCAAGATCGATCCGGTCAAATCCGGCGGCGTCAAGTCGCTGACTCTCATCATTGATGTGAACCCTGCGCCATTGGCGGCGAAATTCGAGCTGGGCAAGGATTCAGGCGTCACCAACCTATCGACAAGGGTCAGGGTCAACGATTATTCCTTCGTGCGGGCTATTGCCGAAACCGCAACGGGGGAACTCCATATGTCCGAAGTGTTCGTCAAAGCGTCCGGCGGCTGCTCGGCGCCTGCGGTGAAGAGCCCGCAGGAGGCAAAGCTGACGATGGGCTTGATGAAGCTGAAGCAGTTCTCGGAAAAATCTGACGCCAATATGAGCGCGCCGAATGAACTGCAGCTGATGATCCGGCACCCGAACAATTCCGGTCTGCAGATGGATCAGATCACGCGCTACTTCATCCCGCCGCACTTTGTTGACAAGCTGACCGTCTCGAAAGACGGCGCAATGCTTCTCAGGATGGAAGCGGGTATTTCAATCTCCGAGGATCCCAATTTCCGGTTTAATTACAATGCAAGCGGCGGTAAGGAAATTGAGGCCGAGGCGATAGACACCGAAGGTCTTGTATTCAAGGACAAATGGCCGGTCGAGGCGGCGGGCCTTTAGAAGCAGCGCACCTCCGCCTCAATCTGCGCCCGGCTCATTTCAGTGATCGCGGCCTTGGCAGGCGCGCTGCCGCGGAAGACCTCGCCCTTTTCACCATTCAGCAATCCCATCCGCTTGAAGGTTTCCGCTGTGACAAAGTGATCATAAGGTATGATCGATGTGATGACGTCGATTGAACATGAGCAGCGCTCCAGCGCGTCCCTGGTGTCGCCGGTGGCTTTCATGCAGACGAAAACATATTCAGCGATTGCCGACGTCGGATAGTCGCGTGAAGCATTTGCCGGACTTTGCGCAAAAGTGAAAGAACACACACAAAGTGCGGGCGCTATGAACCCATAACCTCTCATTGATGCTCCTTTGCTTCTCCACTAGGCGCCGCCGGTTCAGACAAGTCAATCCAACCGGGATGCGCCGCCAAACGGGAACACAGTAAAAGGTATTGTGACCTCCCTATGGCCGGCGCGGCCACTGATTTCAATTCAAAGATTTACAACAGGGACCTTCAATGAGGAGATAAATCCTCGAAAATAATTCATCATACCATTTTGTTAAACGTCGTAACTAATATCGATTAAATCGATATTATTGTTGGTGCTTTCAAATTGAGTGGTAGCCCAATGCTACATTTGTGCATTGCAATATTAAATTTGCTGCATTGCACCTTCTACTAATTGACTAGAAGGCTGCCCAACACCTGTTTTTTCTTGCCTTATCTTTTATTCTAACCTAGCGTTATGTTGTTTCCAGCTTCAAGGATGCAAACGCCATGGGGAATGGCGAGCACCCACTGGTGATCAATTCAGGCGGGCAACATGGTGCCCTGCCAGTCTGAACTGACCGCGAAGACGAACGGAAACATTCCCCAAAGCAGTTTCGCTTGGGTCGCCGCTGGCATTTCTCCAAGTGATTGAAGAATGGGAATATTGGGAGGAAGACCAAATGCGCTTACTCAAAAATTCAATATGTCTGGCGTTTGCCGCATCTGCCCTGCTTGCCTCGGCCGCAGGAACCTATGCCAATGACGAGGTGATCGGCCTGACGGCGGATTCCAAGAATTGGGCTATTCCGACGGGCGACTATGCCAACACGCGTTATTCAAAACTCAATCAGATCACCGCCGCCAATGTGAAGACGCTTCAGGCCAAGTGGACATTCTCCACCGGCGTGCTGCGCGGCCATGAAGGCGGCCCTTTGATCATCGGCGACGTCATGTATGTGCACACGCCTTTCCCGAACATCGTCTACGCGCTCGACCTGAACAATGACGGCAAGATCCTGTGGAAGTACGAGCCGCGGCAGAACCCGAACGTTATCCCGATCATGTGCTGCGACACGGTGAACCGCGGCGTGGCTTATGGCGATGGCAAGATTTTCCTGTATCAGGCCGACACCACATTGGTTGCGCTCGACGCGAAGACCGGCAAGCCGCTCTGGTCCGTTCAGAACGCTGAAATGCCGGATGGCTCGAAGGGAGAGTCCGGAACCTCAGCGCCAATGGTCGTCAAGGACAAGGTCATTGTCGGCATTTCAGGCGGCGAGTTTGGCGTGCGCTCGCATGTGACGGCTTACAATATCAAGGACGGTACAAAGGCATGGCGCGCCTATTCGATGGGTCCGGATTCAGACACGCTGATTGACGGCAATGTTACGACACAGCTTGGCAAGCCGGTCGGCGTCGATTCCGGCACCAACACCTGGGAAGGCGAGCAGTGGAAGACAGGCGGCGGCACATGGGGCTGGTATTCCTATGATCCGAAGCTGAACCTGATCTATTACGGCACCGGCAATCCATCGACTTGGAACCCGGTGCAGCGCCCGGGCGACAACCGCTGGTCCATGACGATCATGGCCCGCGACGCCGACACCGGTCAGGCCAAGTGGCTCTACCAGATGACCCCGCATGACGAGTGGGATTATGACGGCATCAACGAGATGATCCTCGTGGACGGCATGGACGTCGGCGGCGCAAAACACGATGTTCTCGTGCATTTCGACCGCAACGGCTTCGCCTACACAATGGACCGCGCCTCAGGCGAGCTTCTTGTCGCCAAGAAGTATGACCCGAAGGTGAACTGGGCGACGGAAGTGGTGATGGACAAGGCGAGCCCGCAATATGGCCGTCCGCAGGTCGTCGCCCAATATTCCACGCAGCAGAATGGCGAAGACGTCAACTCAACCGGCATCTGCCCGGCGGCGCTTGGCACCAAGGACCAGCAGCCGGCGGCCTATTCGCCGGCAACAGGACTGTTCTATGTGCCCACCAACCATGTCTGCATGGACTATGAGCCCTACAAGGTGAGCTATGCCGCCGGAACGCCGTTTGTCGGCGCGACTGTGGCGATGTATCCGGCGCCGGACAGCCATGGCGGCATGGGCAATTTCATTGCCTGGGATGCCGCGAAGGGCGAGATCGTCTGGTCCAAGCCGGAGCAGTTCTCGGTCTGGTCGGGCGTTCTGGCAACGGCTGGCGACGTGGTGTTCTATGGCACGCTGGAAGGTTATATCAAGGCGGTCGATAAGGACGGCAACGAACTCTACAAGTTCAAGACCCCGTCCGGCATTATCGGCAACGTCACCACCTACGAGCACAAGGGCAAGCAGTATATCGCCATCCTGTCGGGCGTTGGCGGCTGGGCAGGCATCGGATTGGCGGGCGGACTTCTCTCGCCTGAAAACGCCGCAGCCTGGCATGGCGCTGTCGACCAGGGCCGCGCCCAGGGCGATGAAGCCAAGGTCGTTGGCACAGCCGGTCTCGGCGCCGTCGGTGGCTATGCTGCGCTTGCCGACTATACCAGCCTCGGCGGCGTGCTGACCGTCTTCGGTCTTCCGGATTAATCTGCGGGGAAAACTGATCCCGCCGTTTCATGCGGCGGAACACAAATGAGCCGGGGGCCATTCGGACAAAAAAATCTTGTCCAAGGCCCCCGGTTTTGCATACTCTATAAGAATAGGCTCCGAGCGCCGCAATGGCCGGGCGGGCGAACATGAGGTCCTGAATGTCAATTCGCCTAAAACTTTTGCCGCTTGCCGCATTTCTTCTCTTTGCACATGCCCCTTCCGCCGGCGCGACGGATGACAAGACCAAGGCGGCGGCGGTCACCGAGGAAGGCGGAAAGAATCTTGATGCTGAGGGAACCCCCACATTCAAGATACAGGAAGACGGCACGGTCGACTGGTACACGTTTAGCGGCTTTCGCCGTTTCAACGCCGACTGCCATGTCTGCCACGGGCCGGACGGCGTCGGCTCGTCCTATGCCCCCGCCCTGGCGGAGTCGATGAAAGTGCTGGATTATTCTGAGTTCCTGTCGATTGTCGCGGAAGGCCGCAAGAATCTGGGCGCCGGCAAGGAGAATGTCATGCCGGGCTTTGGCGAAAACAAAAACGTCTACTGCTACGTGGATGACCTCTACATCTATCTGCGCGCCCGCGCCGTGGGCGACCTGCCGCGCGGCAGGCCGGCCAAGAAGGCGGAAAAGACCGCATCCTACAAAGAGGCGGAAGCGTCATGCATGGGCGGCTGAGCCGCCAGCGGCGTTTGGGATTTTTCTGCGCGCTCGCGTCAGTGTTGACCGTGCCTGTGCTGGCACAGGACGCTGGCCTCGGTGCGGCCGGCGAACTTGTTGATCCTGATGTTCTTAGGGTCTGCGCCGATCCTTCCAACATGCCGATGACGGACGAGAGCGGCAAAGGATTTGAAAACAAGCTCGCCGAGCTTGCCGCGCAGAAGCTCGGCCGCAAATCCGTCGCATACACTTGGCATCCGCAGATACAGGGCTTTGTGCGCAACACGCTGCGCGCCAATTTGTGCGACGTGATCATGGGCTATCCGCAGGGCGATGTGCTGGTGCAGAACACCAATGCCTATTACCGCTCAGCCTTTGTCATGGTCTACAAAAAGGACAGCGGCCTTTCCGGTGTCGAGACCATCGAGGACCCGAAGCTCGCGGACAAGAAGATTGGCATTGTTGAAGGCACGCCGCCGTCGCGCAACATGGCCGCCGCCAAACTGATGCGCAAGGCCAAAGCATACCGGCTGATGGTGGACACGCGCGTCACGGACCCTATCGCGCAGACCATGATCAAAGACCTGACCGACGGCACAATTGACGCCGCAATCATCTGGGGTCCGCTGGCAGGCTATTTCGCCAAGGCTTCGGGTGTGGACCTGACTGTTATCCCTTTGCTGAAGGAGCAAACCGGCTCGCGCATGGTCTACCGGATCACGATGGGCGTGCGCCCTTCCGATCAGGCATGGAAGCGCACCTTGAATAATTTCATCAAAGACAATCAAGCGGAGATTAACAAAATCCTGCTGGAGTTCGGCGTGCCGCTGGTCGATGAGCAGAACAAGCTGATCACGCAGTGAGGCACTGAACTGGGATGTCGGGAACGATAAAACACAAAATATTGGCGGCGCTGCTTGCGACAGCAGTTTATCACGCACCCGCAATTGCCGGCGAAACCGTGGCCGAACCCTCCGGTTACCGCATGGAGGAATACCGCGCGCCGGTGCCCGCGACTTTACAGGGCGCGCAAGTTGTTTCCACAACGGACGCAGCTGCTTTGCTGGAAAAAAATCAGGCAATATTCTTCGATGTGATGCCGCACACGCCGAAGCCCGCCAAACTTCCCGCCGGAACGATTTGGCGCGAGAAGGTCAGAAAAAACATTCCCGGCAGCATCTGGCTGCCCAATGTCGGCTATGGCGCAATTTCAAAAGACGACACGGAGTATTTCCGCGCCAGCCTCTTATCCCAAACCGGTGGCGACAAGACACGCGCGATACTTTTCTACTGCATGACCGACTGTTGGATGTCATGGAACGCCGCCAAGCGCGCGATTGATTGGGGCTATGCCTCCGTCATGTGGTACCCGCCTGGCGCAGATGGCTGGGAGGCGGATGGGCGGACGTTGACCGAAGCAGCGCCGCACGTCATTGCGGCCTCGAAGCCCCAATAGAAAACCGCCGGAGCATCCTCCGGCGGTCCTAGTGTCAATGTTCGAATCTCAATACGGGCAGGCATTGTCCGACATGAAGTCATGCACCTGCACGGCGCCGGCGATGCTGTCGGCTTTGGCCTTCTCGATCGCCGCCTTCATTTCGTCGCTGGCCCGCGCCGTGTTGTTGTCGTCGAGCGCATAGTCGACGCCGCCTTCTTTCCGACCGAACACGTTGAAGCCGGAGGAGAACTGCCGTCCAGCACGTCGGCAAAGTTGACCCACTTCAGCATCGAGGTTGGGACCGAGCCCGGCTGGATGCCGTTCTGGTTTGAATCAACGCCAATCAGCCCTTCTCGCGCACCGCCGTTTACACCATGCCGCAAGAAGCATATCTTGCCGTCGTCAATGTTTATGGAAGGAAATTCCGATGAAAACATTGTTGCGCATGATTCTGTCAGTCTTGGTATGTGCCGCGCTTCGGGTTTTACCCGTCAGCGCCGAAGATCTCTGGAAAACCCTGCCTGCGCCTGCACCGCTTCCAAAAGCGGATGAAAGCGGGCTTGCGCCGGTCAACGACATCCAGATGTATTATGAAATATACAATGCCGCCGGCGGCGACCCTGTCCTGCTGCTGCATGGCGGCCTCGGCAGCACGCTCAACTGGGGCAATCAGGTGCCCGAGCTGATGAAAGCCCACAAAGTCGTGGCAATCGACAGCAGGGGGCATGCCCGCAGCACCCGCTCAAAGCAGCCGTTCGGCTATGCGCTGATGGCGGCGGACACGCTTGCGATGATGGACCATCTGAAGCTCGGCAATGTTTCCATCGTGGGCTGGAGCGACGGCGGCATTATCGGCCTCATTCTGGCAATGGATCATCCTGACCGGGTCAAGAAGCTTTTCGCCTACGGCGCAAGTTTTAACCTCGCGGGTGTGAAAGAGACGGTCATGACCGACCCGGTGTTCGGCCAGGCGATCGGATCGCAGATTGAAAACTACCAGAAGCTGTCGCCGACGCCTGCGGAGTTTGACGCATTCATGCAGGAAATCTCCGCCATGTGGGCGACGCAGCCGGATTTCAAACCGGAGCAGCTGGGTAAGATCACGGTGCCAACCGTCATTGCCGACGGCCAATATGATGAGGCGATCAAGCCCGAGCACACGGCGGAGCTCGCCAAGCTAATACCAGGCGCAAAACTCGTTATCCTGCCCAATGTCAGTCATATGGGCATGTGGCAGGACCCGGCGGCCTTCAACAGGGCGATGACGGAGTTTCTGGACGCGAAATAGCGCGCGGGGCGGCTCACCAAAAATGAAACCGCCGGGGTTTCCCCCGGCGGCCCATTTCAATCCGTCAGATCTCAATACGGGCAGGCGTTGTCCGACATGAAGTCATGCACCTCAACGGTGCCCGCGATAATGTCAGCCTTTGCCTTCTCAACCGCCGCTTTCATCTCGTCGGTGACCAGAGGCTTGTTGTTGTCGTCCAGCGCATAATCGACGCCGCCTTCTTTCAGGCCGAGCACATTGAAGCCGGCGGTGAACTTGCCGCCCTGCGCGTCGTTGAAAGCGTTGAACACAGCGACATCGACGCGCTTGAGCATCGATGTCAGCACCGAGCCCGGCTGAATGCCGTTCTGGTTGGAATCAACGCCGATCGACAGTTTGCCGGCATCCTTGGCCGCCTGCAGCACGCCGAGGCCGGTCTGCCCCGCCGCCGCGTAGACGACGTCCGCGCCGCGGTCGATCTGCGACTTGGCAAGCTCGCCGCCCTTGACCGGGTCATTCCACGCGGCCGGCGTGTCGCCGGTCATGTTCATGAAGACTTCGCCGTCTTTCTTGACGCTCTTGAAGCCGCCGGCATAGCCGCAGGCGAATTTGGAGATCAGCGGAATGTCCATGCCGCCGACAAAGCCAGCTTTGCCGGTCTTGGAGGCCATGGCAGCGAGAACGCCGACGAGATATGAACCTTCCTGCTCCTTGAACACGACTGAGCGGACATTCGGCTTCTCGACGACCATGTCAACAATGACGAAATTGGTCTTTGGGAATTCGTCGGCCAGCTTGGCGATGGCGTCTGCGTTCATAAAGCCGACCGCGACAACCGGATTTGCCCCGCCTTCTGCGAATTTGCGCAGCGCCTGCTCGCGCTGGTCGCCGTTCTGGATTTCAAATTCCATATAGGTCTTGCCGGATTCCTTCTTCCACTGCTCAGCGCCGTTGAAGGCTGCTTCGTTGAAAGACTTGTCGAACTTGCCGCCAAGATCAAACAGAACCGCAGGCTCGCCCTCGGCCGATGCGATTGTCACGCCGGAGAAAGAGATCGCGGTTGCGGCCATGAGGCCAAGGAAAAGATTCTTCATTTTGTTCTACCCTGTTGGTTTTGCCTTGTGATCCGGAGCGCTGAGGTCCGGGCGTGAAGGGGCATCCTTCCCGTCTGAGTCCAAGTCTTGCACGGGCAAAAACAAATTTCACGCGGAATCTTTGACCTTGCGGACAAATTTCCGGCGTCAGACAGCGGAACGCTGCGGAATCGGGCAGGACACGCCCGTGCCGCGCAAATTGCAGTAGCCGTTCGGGTTTTTCGCCAGATATTGCTGATGCTCTGCTTCGGCGAAATAAAAGGTCTGATCCGGCGCGATTTCCGTCGTGACCTTATCCCGCCCGGCCTTGGTCAGGGCAGTCTGGAAGGCGTCGCGTGAGGCAATGGCCTGCGCCTCTTGCGCGTCCGACACTGGATAAATTCCGGAACGGTAGGCAGTGCCGACGTCGTTGCCCTGCCGCATTCCCTGCGTTGGGTCGTGGTTCTCCCAGAACAGCGTCAAAAGATCAGCGTAAGTCACCTCTTTCGGATCATACACCACCAGAACCGCCTCGGCGTGGCCGGTGTGGCCGGTGCAGGATTCCTGATAGGTTGGGTTTTTGGTGAAGCCGCCGGCAAAGCCTGCCGCAGTCACCCATACGCCCGGGACCTCCCAGAACATGCGTTCTGCCCCCCAGTAGCATCCCAGGGCGAAAATGGCGGTTTCAAATCCAGCCGGATACGGACCTTTCAGCGGGTTTCCGCTGACATAATGGCTCTTGGCGGTAGGGATCGGCGCATCGCGGCCCGGCAGAGCGCCCGCAGCGTCCGGCATCTGCATTTTGCGGTTAAACATGTCAAAGACAAACATGGTTTTCTCCTGTCAATTCAGTTTGAGGCAAAGCGGCCGTAACGGCTCTGGCGCTTGTAGCCGATGGCGTAGAACAACAGGGCGAGCGCCATGAGGATGGCAACGGCCGGCATCGCCAGAATAAAGTTTGACACAGCGCTCCAGAACGAAGCGCCCAGATATTGCGGGCCGAGCTCCTGCATTTTGCCCAGACTGTCCGGCGCAAAGCCGCTCCAGATTTCACCAAACGAAGTGAGGCTCAGCGTTGACGCGGCGATGGAGCGTGAGGAATCCACCACGGCGGCAACCACGGCGCCGGCCAGCGACAAAAGGGCGATGAAGCGGAAGAAAAGACGGATCATGTTAATATGCCCGGACTTTGATTTGCCATTTGTGCCCAACATAGGCGCTGCGCCACATCGCGGCAACCGGCATCACCTTATCTTGCGCCCGCCAGCCGCTTTTGTGATTAACGCCGGCTGTTTGATTTCGAGGTTGAACCCTCCGGCTTTCCCGCTATAAGGAGCGCGCTTCCCGCCGCCCGCCGGAGGAAAGCGTCTGTGGACAGGTGGCCGAGTGGTCGAAGGCGCACGCCTGGAAAGTGTGTATACGTCAAAAGCGTATCGTGGGTTCGAATCCCACCCTGTCCGCCACCCTGCGCCCCGACGTGCTTCGGGCGACAGGGCACCCTTCGGCAGGCGGATGCTCCAGCGTAACGCGCGCTTATCAGCTATCCCGCCATCGCAGCCGCCGCCCAATAGGCCAGCGCCGCGATCAGGGCCGACATTGGCATTGTGACAATCCATGCCATGACAATGCCGCGCGCGACGCCCCAGCGGACAGCCGAGGTGCGCCGCGCCGCGCCGACGCCGATGATGGAGCCGGTGATTGTGTGCGTTGTGGAAACGGGAACACCGAGATTGGTGGCCGCGAACAGCGTGATGGCGCCGGCCGTTTCCGCACAAGCTCCATGCATGGGCGTGAGCCGCGTGATTTTTGATCCCATCGTGTGCACGATACGCCAGCCGCCCAGCATCGTGCCGAGACCCATCACCACATAGCAGGAGAAAATGACCCATGCCGGCACGGTGAATTCGGAATAGACGCCATTGGAGAACAGAAGCACCGAGATGATGCCGGCGGTCTTCTGCGCGTCGTTTGAGCCATGGCCCAGCGAATAGAGCGCGGCGGAGACGAATTGCAGTTTGCGAAACAGGCTGTCGGCGAAGCCCGGATTGGAGCGCACGAACAGCCAGGAGACCAGCAGCATCAGCAAGAGGCCGAGGATCATGCCGGTGAACGGCGACAGGACGATCGCATAAAGCGTCTTGGACAGGCCCTGCCAAACGATGGCGTCCGTTCCCGCCTTGGCGACGCCCGCACCGACAATGCCGCCGATCAGCGCATGGGAGGAAGAGGACGGTATGCCGTAATACCAGGTGATGAGGTTCCACGCGATGGCGCCAAATAAGGCGCCGAAGACAACCGCATTGTCGATCAGCTGCGGCGAAACGATGCCCTTGCCCACCGTGCTGGCGACATGCGATTCAAAGATGAAAAATGCCGCGAAGTTGAAGAAGGCCGCCCACAGAACCGCATGATGCGGTTTCAACACGCGGGTTGACACAATCGTCGCGATGGAGTTCGCCGCGTCATGCATGCCGTTGATGAAATCAAAGGCAAGCGCGACAAAGATGAGAAAAACCAGCGGGGCGGTGACGAGGCTGAGATCCATGGTCCCGCTCCCGCTCACACATGCTCAATGACAAGGTCGGAGATGCGGTTCGCCACATCTTCGAGGCGGTCGGCGACCTTTTCGAGATGTTCGTAGATTTCCGAGCCGGTGATGTATGCCATCGGATTCTTCTGTCCCACCTTAACAAGCTTGCGCAGCCCTGCCTCCTGCATACTGTCGGATTCATCCTCAATATCGATCACTTCGCGCGCAATCTCATGCAGCCGCGCGGAATTCTTGCCAATCAGGCGCAATAGCGGCATGGCTTCCGCCGTCAGCGCCGTCGCACGCACGATTCCGTCGCCCATGCTGCGCATCTCTGGCTCAAAGGACTTGACCTCGAACAGCATCACGGCCTTCGCCGTCTTGTTCATCTGATCGATCGCATCGTCCATCGAGCTGATCAGCGACTTTATATCGCTGCGGTCGAACGGTGTGATAAACGAACGGCGCAGCCCTTCCAGCACCTCAATGCAGACATGGTCCGCCCTATCTTCCTCGGCCATCAGCTGGATGCACAGGGTGGGCACTTGCGGCCCGCCTTCAAGCAGTTTGCGCAAAATCGCGGCGCCAGCGGTCAGGCACACGGCATGGCGCTCGAACGTGTCGAAGAATTTGTCCTCGCGCGGCATCATCTTTCTGAACAATCCAAGCATTCCAGTTCTCCTCATTTGCCACCGCGCACCCCTCGGCTGCGGCGATTTGATTCCTTAAGACCGTCCGGGGCTGATTCTGCGAGTGGCTGGCTGATGATTGCTGTGGATGGTCATGCCGCCAGCGGCAAAGCCGCCGGCTCCTCCAGCAGCCGCAGCCGCTTCAGCGCGCGGCGGAAATTGTTGCGCTTCAGCCCGCCGCTCATCGTCGCGAGGCCCGTGCAGTATTTCGACACATGCTTGGTCGGATGCTGATGCAGGCGGCGCAGAATGCGGTCAGCGATGCCATTGCCTTTGGCGGACTTGGCCTCGATGATGAAGAGCCGCTCATCCAAGTCGCGCTCATCGCCGTCCATCAAGAATTTTACCCTGTTGTCCAGCGTCATCCGCTCACCGCCGTCCTTGGCTACGAGTGTCAGCCGCTGGTAACGCATGTCGAGATTGCGCGAAACGTCGTGCGGGAAAACACGTTTGTAGAGCCCTTGGTAGACATCATTGACAAAGTTCAAAGCGGCATCATCCAGCGTGCCGAAACTGTCCATGGCGCAGCGCAGCCGCTTCTTCACCGTCATCCCGCGCCGGTCCTTCAGCTTGACCTCGACAAAGCACAGGCCGGTCTCCAGATATTTGCGCATTCGCACCTTCACGCGCTTTTTGCGGCCTTGGTGGTGGTCGGTGTAACAGCGGCTGTCTTCATTATCGAAATAGCACGTGTCGTAGGTGAAGTTCCGGCGGCCATCGATTTCAAGAATGTCGAAATGTTTGGCCAGCTCCGGGACTGCCAGCCGCAGAACGTCCTGATTGACCACATATTTGTTGTCTATCCGCTCCAGCATGCCGGAACTGGCTTCAAGCTGTTTCAGGCTGATCGGAGCAAACGGCGCTGTGAGCCAGGCTCTGTCTTCAACGGGGATGAACATGATGCGTTCCTTTCGTCAACGCGTTCAAGTTGCAGGGACCGGGCGCAATCACTTGCGCTTGCGGCAGAAGACGTTGATCCGCGCCATTTCGTTGATGTAGTCGAGCTGCAGGACCTCATAGGACAGAACCTGCACGCCGAGCCGCTCCTCAAGGCGCAGGCGCATGGCGGCGGGATCGGAGAGCAGCTCCTTGTCGATCTGGTCGAGATTGATCTTGGCCGTCGAGATCGAGCGCAGCATGCGCGGATGGTCGATCACATAGACGCCTAGCAGCAGCGACATCACGACGATGGCGGAGAGCGAAATCGACGCGCCCTGCACGGCGCAGATGACGGCGATGGCGACGCTGCCGAAAAAGTAGGTCATCTCGGTCTTTTCCAGCGGCTCGGAGCGCAGCGTGAACAGCGCCAGAATGGCAAACAGGCCAAATCCCGCTGTCACGCCAAAATCGACCGCCGAAAGAATTGTCAGCACGGAGAAAACAAACAGATTGAACAAAGCCGCCGATGTCGTCACTTCCTTGTTGTGATAGCGGTGGCAATACAGGCCGAACACGTGGATCGACATTGCCGCCAGATTGAGCGCCAGCCGCAGCGGCACCTGGCTGTGCTGGGCAAAAAATTCCTGAATGAGCAAAGTGTTCATAAGTCCCTCCAAGGAGTGCGTTATGCGCTTCGGCCTTCTTGGGCGGGCCGATGTTGCGTGGTGAAATACGTTAGCTGCCTAATATCAGGGCGGCTCTGACGAGGCGCTGACGCCAATCTGACGGGGTGCTGTCATGAAACTGACACAATGCTGACAATCGCTGATTGTTCGCCGATGCCGCTGAAAATTTTTCGCTATCTTCGGCCCGAGGCTTCTGAAGCGTGCGGCAAATTGGCAATGGGGATTGCCTGCCGGGTGTCGTAAACACACCTCAGAACATGCGCCGCCATGCAGCAGCCGCGCAGGTCTCAGGCGGCAGGAGATGACATGATGACCGTTCAAGCGCCGTCAAAACAGGCAATCTGGTTCGTCTATGACGGCGAGTGCCCTATCTGCGCCACGGCGGCGGCGGCGTTCCGGGTGCGCGAGGCGGTCGGTATATTGCATCTGGTCAATGCGCGGGTTGATGTTGGTGATCCGGTGCTGAGCGAAGTGAATGCGGCGCGGCTGGATCTGGATGAAGGCATGGCCGTCAAATATGGCGGGCGCCTCTACCACGGCGCGGACGCCTTGCAGCTGATGGCATTGATCGGCTCGGAGCATGGCTGGATGAACCGGATCAATGCGGCTCTGTTCAAAAACAAATCGGTGGCCCGAATCAGCTATCCGTTCATGCGCGCTGTGCGGAACATGGCGATTGCGGTGAAAGGCTCAGGCAAGATCCGAAATCTGGGGCCGCTGGGCTGAGTGCGGCGCGCTTTTGGCGTTTGCCGGAGGAAAAATGCGGTGCTAGTCTGAAAGGCCAGCTTTAATAGGCGGCCTCATGCTCAAACTGCCTGCCCTTTGTCTCTTTATCCTGATGTGCAGCGCTGCGGCTGCCGAGGACCATGGCGGCGAGGTTGATCTCGAGCTTGTGCTGGCGGTTGACGCGCCGCGCGCCGGTGTACTGCCTGATCGGCGAGACAATGCGGCGGCAGAACTTTGAGCGTAATTAGCCGGAGTTGACCCGATTCACCGGCGGCAGGCTGATCGGCTGGCCGTCATTGGCGGCGGCAGGACAGGGCTGGCCGAGGAACTTCCAGCTGGTGACGTTGAGCACTTTTTCGCAGACCGCGAGCTCTCTGCCCTTGGCGGTCGACATGCAGATAGTCTGCCCATCCGCCGTCTCACCGCCCTTGTGGCGGCAGGTGCATTCGCTGAAGGCGGGAAGGGAAGAAAATGCGAGCAAAGCTGCTGCGCAAATGGTCAATAGAGTAGCTGAGGACCGCATCATGCACCACCGTGTCCGCGTGCGCCGCCTGAGGCCGAATGCCCGGACAGATACCAGCTTGCGCCTGTTTTCGCTTCAGTTCAAGGCATGCGTCTGCGAGCGCATAGAGATGACATATCTAAACGGAGCACAATTTGGGATAATACCTTTCGCGGACATCGCCTGATAGGCCGCCGCCGCTGGTACTTTGCCGATGGAGGCGCCACAGACAAGAAAAGATTTCTGCTGCTTTGCAAACGCAGTTGCTCCCGGCAACGAGAAACAACCTCGCGCAATGCGGTGACAGATCATGGCTGAGGTCTCAATATGCGATTCAGTTTCAGGCAGGCTTGTTGCATCGCGATTCGGCTGCGCCCCGAAGTTCTGGATATGGACAAGTGACACATTGGGGGCCGCACTGCCGCCATTGGAAAATCTATGGTCAGGAAGGCGTTGATCAATGGCGTCACAGGACAACAGAGGCGCTTCTTCCTGCACACTGCATCTGTTCAACTTTCAATAGCGGCCACATCAGCAGCCAAGATTGCCTCAAGCAGCAAAACAGCAGCATCAACTTCACTTTGGATGAAGCGACGAGGCCCAACGCGCATTCTTTCAAGAGATCAATTCGGCATGCAAAAGCGGTAATTGACGGCACCGACAATGCCCAGGGGGTGCCCGGGATCAGTCACACTGCCAGTCCGTAAAGCGCCATGAAAGTCTCATTGACCTGAACCTCGTCGACGGGCATGCGCCGAGTGAAGTCTGCTGCATTGGCCCCCATAGAGCGCGCCAGAGCCGGCTCGGCATCAAGCTTAGTCATAGCGGCCAACAGGTCTGTCACATCACTCGGATCAATCATGTAACCGGTCTCGCCATGCTCGATGATTTGAGCAATTGAAGGCTGCCGCGAAGCAATTAATGCGCAGCCGCTTGCGGCGGCTTCTATCAGTATCCGAGGAAATCCTTCTGAAAGCCGCGTTGGCAGGCAAACCACATCGGCAGAGCGCAGCAGTTCAGGCATTTCCGCGTCATCCACCGCTCCGCGAAAATCCACGATTCCGGCAGATGCGGCTGCCTCAAGCGCCTGCTGGCTGAAACGGTCAGGATTTCTCTGCTCGAGAGGGCCGGCAACCACGAAACGCGCGTCGCTTCCTTGCAGTCTGCAAAGGCGTGCTGCTTCAATGAAGACGCCCAGTCCTTTTGCGTTCAACAAGCGTGACGCGAAAAGGTAGGTCAGCGGCCCCCTGCGCATCACTGTGGCTGGTCTGAACTTGGCAGTCGCGATACCTGCGCCGAAGGTCAAGTGGGTGCGTTCAGGAGAATACACGCCCAACTTCACAAGACTGTCTCGATCCGCGCTGTTTTCAAAAGTTGCATCCACCTTGAGAACGCGCGCGGCGCGGCGCAAGCCAGAAAGCGCCAATATGCGCCGCACTCGCCTGGTCAGACCCAGGCCATTTTCAAAAACACGCCCGAGGCCAGGAAAAGTCATCACCACCCGGCGGGGCTGCATCCCGGGACTGCGGCGGATCACCCGAAGAGAGAGCGCAAGTCCGCCATAAACGTTTGGCTTGATGGTGATAAGGTGCACGGCATCTGGATCCAGTTGACGAACCAAATCCCTGCATTTGCGCATGAATCCGAAATCTGAAATTGGATCAAAGGCATGGCGTTCCAGCTCGACCGGATGAAACACTGCGCCGGCTGGCAATGACTTAGCCTGTTTGGCGCTCCCAGCGGCGCACACATGAACGCGCACCCCAAGCGCTAACAGCCCTCTTGCGATGCTTGACCTGTGCGCTTTGAAATAGGCAAGATCATTGCAGATGAATAGCACGGTCTTGGCAACAGCTGAATCATTTTCATCAACGGGGCTTGATGGCGTCTTCCGCATGGAGGTGTCACTGCTCATGGCAAGATATCCATGCCAAATCCGGCCTTTGCTCAAAAGAGCTGAATAGTGTGTTCGCCCGGACCTTCCGCAAAACCTGAGACATTCTGCCATATCGAAAGGCAGCGCACAAGGCGGCCAGCTGGGACGGCGCGAATTGGCGATATGAAGCAGCGGCAACAGCGCCGAAGGCCTTTTGTATCACCATGGCAGTTGGTTTCGGTCTGCTTTGCACAAATCGTTTCTCCAACGTCTTCTATCGCTCAAGTTTGCCAGCCGGCAACCAAATTGACCAGAAATGCGCATAGGGACCCTGCTGCACTTATACAAATGCTGGAGTCTTCAATAGCAGATGCCGCTCATCTTTTTCGGTCTGGCAAGCGGAGATTGTGCCGCCATGTCAATGCTGCAAAGGCCGGAGTTGCATGTTGCAGGGCTCCGGCCAATCCGCATCGACGACATGATCGAACGGCCTCAATGAGGAGCTTGCTTAATGTCGCATCTCAGAGACATCGCACGCCGGAATATTGGCAGTTTGTTTCTTGGATCATCAGCGTTCCGGCAACCCAAGAAGGTGATACTTTTTTAATTAGGTGATCAAACTCAGATATTCAGTGCATGCATCCGTTTTGTGACACGCTGACTGGGAGGGGCCATGCCCGCCCAGTCTTTAAATTTTACACTGTCACGCCCAGAACATCGCCTTGTTGACTTTGAACCAGTCCCGCAGCGACTGCGGCGCGGCGCCGGAGAGCGTTTTGACATCGTCCGTCACCATCTCCATCCGGCCCTGCGCCGTGTTCACATCAAACGAGACCATCAGCGGGATGAACATGTCCGGCACGCCGGCCGCCTTCATGCCGCCCGCCAGCTGCTCCGGCGTGACGTGCACGACCTCTATTGGCTTGCCCAAAGCCTCGCTGGCGATTTTGGCAGTTTCTTCAGTGGTCAGCGCCTCGGGGCCGGTGAGCGTATAGGTTTTGTTCTCTGAAGTCCCGGAGGCAAGAACGGCAGCGGCGGCGCGGGCCTGATCGTCACGGGCGGTGTTTGCGAGCTTGCCTTGACCAGTGGCTGTATACCATTTCCCGGAGGCGATGGCGGACGGCAGCGACATGGCGAGGTTCTCCATGTACCAACTGTTGCGCAGGATTGTATGCGACATGCCGCTGGCGGCGATGGCTTCCTCGGTGCCTCTGTGGTCACCGGCAAAGATGATTGGTGAATCGGCGG
>JANMMM010000228.1:0-7497 GCA_031373225.1 Phyllobacteriaceae bacterium
CGGCTTGGAAAAAGCGAATAATCACGCTCTTCGCCGGAATGGGTCCCGGATATTGCTGCGCAATTCCGGGATGACGGCCTTCGGTGGAATGCGCCACGTCAGAAGCCATCCTGCCCACCAGCTCAAAGCATGCCGTCAATGATGGCGGACATTTCCTCAACCGAAAGCGCCCCCGAATATTTCTTGCCGTTGATGAAAAATGTCGGCGTTGACTCGACGCCGAATTCCTTGGTGCCGCGCTCGCGCACGGCGTTGACATCGTCCAGAAGCTTCTGGTTGGTCAAGCAGGCCTTGAAACTTTCCTCAGAAAATCCAGCCAGCCTTGCGATCTGCAGCAATGCCGCCTGCGCATCCTCGGCGCGGGCCCAGACATCCTGCTGCTGGAAAAGCACCGAGATCATCGCATAATGCTTGTCCTCAGCCGAGCAGCGGGCCAGCATGAAGGCGGCCGTGGCGCGCGGATCGAACGGGAATTCGCGCAGGATCAGCCGCGCCTTGCCGGTGTCGAGATATTTTTTGGTGATTTCCGGCAGCGTCGTCTCGTGGAAATGCCGGCAGTGCGGGCAGGTCATCGAGGCATATTCAATGATCGTGACCTTGGCGTCGTCTTTGCCGATGGCGATGTCTTTCAGCGCGCCCTGCTGCATCAGTTTGGCGACATCGACCGTGGCCTCGGCTTCTTTCGCCGCCACTGCCTTCACTGGCGAAGCGGGCTTGGCGGGCTCGACCGCTTTTGGCACGGCGGCCGTCGTCTCCTTGCTCGGCGCGGCTGGGGCTTCAGCCTTGGTTTCAGCCTTGTCCGTGCAGGCCGCCAGCAGCATCGAGGCTGCGCCGATACCGGTCGTTGTCAGGAGCGCGCGGCGCGAAACAAGCATTTTCATTTCCCGAATCATCCTTTTCAAAACTTTCATGCACCAATCCGGCGCGTTCTGGCGATACTCGCGATGGATTTTGGCGCGCGCAAGCCGGGCTTTTTCACTGTTTAGTGAAGGATGTGGCGGAATTGGCGCGGAAGGCAGCCATTGAGATTGCTGGAAAATTCGCTGATGGCCGTGTCTCACTCCAGTTCGCGCGTTGATTGTGTTTTTCATTGAACGCATGATAGGCTGAACTTCAAGCAGTGAAGTAACTACTGGAATTCCGTAGACAAGCATGCTAAAGTTCGAATGGGACGAGCCGAAACGGCGGCAGAATCTCAAAAAACACGGTGTGGATTTTGAGGAAGCCAAGCAAGTGTTCGAAGATTCACACGCCTTGGAAGCGTTGGACGGGCGCTTTGCCTACGGTGAGGAGCGCTGGCTGGTCATCGGCGCGTCGGGCAGTCGGCTGCTCGCGGTCGTCTATGTTGAACGCGATGGCGCAAGCCGGATCATATCGGCCAGGTCCGCCACGAAACAAGAAACACATGACTATGCAGAACAGTCAGACCTCTGAAATTGATATGGAAGCGCTGTCGGAATCTCCGATGACCGCCGAAGAGCTTGCCGCCGCGCCGCGCCGGCCCCGCGCGTTTATTCTCCGCCGGGCGCTCGGCCTCACCCAGGAGGAATTCTCCGCCCGCTTCGCCATCCCGCTCGGCACGCTGCGCGACTGGGAGCAGCGGCGCAGCGCGCCGGACGCGACGGCGCAGGCCTATTTGAAAGTGATCGCCGCTGATCCGGGCGGGGTGGCGAAGACTGTGGGCAAGAGCGCGGCTTAGCGGCCCTTCCCGGCAAGCACATGCGCTCCAAGCCGGAACAGCGTCGCCCGAAGCCCCTCATCTTCAATCCCGGAAAGCGAGGCCTCAAGCCCGACCCTCTCCTCCGGCTTCAGCACCGGCTCCACGCGCTTCTGCTTCTCCTTAAACCGCATGACCGGCTTCTGCTCAATCTTGATGCGGTTGACCGCCGGGTAGCCGAAGAAGCGGTTGATCCGCTCGATCAGCTCGCCGCTTGTATACTGCAAATCCAGCGCCACCGACCCCTCCGCCGCAACGACCAGCGTGCCGGGCTTGAACTGATCGTCCGGCGAGAAGCGCTGCGGCCATTGAATGTGCAGCGGCTGGGTTCGGCCAGACAGTTTTTCTCCGGCCACCTGCTGCCAAGCTAATGCCAGCGACAGATCGACATTGGCGCGCTTGGCCATCATCGGGTCCAGAAGGTCGCGGATCGAGCCGCCGATCTGGCGCATGGAAGCGGGTTTTTTCAAGCGGCGCGGCCTTTGGCTGTTCTCATGGCAACTGTTCTACCATACATCGGCTTGAACTTTCCATCGCGGGCCGGAGCAACAGATTTGACCATCGCTGACAAGCTCCTCGCCTGGTATGATTCATCGCACCGGAAGATGCCATGGCGCACACCGCCCGCCGATATCAAGCGCGGGATACGCCCCGATCCCTACCGCGTCTGGCTGTCGGAAGTGATGCTGCAGCAGACAAGTGTCGCGACGGTCGCCGCTTACTTCATCAAATTCACCGGCATTTGGCCGACCGTGCGGGACTTAGCAACCGCTTCAGAAGAGGATGTGCTGAAGGCTTGGGCCGGGCTAGGCTATTATTCCCGTGCTAGAAACCTGAAGAAATGCGCTGACAGAGTGGCCCGCGAGTTTGGCGGGCGGTTCCCCGAAACCGCTGCGAAGCTGCTATCGCTTCCGGGCATCGGCCCCTACACCGCCGCAGCCATCGCCGCCATCGCCTTCAACGAGAGTGTGCCGGTTGTGGATGGCAATATTGAGCGGGTGGTGACGCGCTTGTTTGAAATCCAGCGGCCCCTGCCCGCCGCAAAGCCGGCGATCACAGAACGGGTCGCCAAGCTGACGCCCCCTGCCCGCCCTGGCGATTTCGCTCAGGCGATGATGGATCTCGGCGCGACGATCTGCATTCCGCGCAAGCCGTCCTGCATCATCTGTCCGCTCCGGCGGGATTGCGGCGCGGCAAAGGCGGGAAATCCAGAAATCTACCCCTTCAAAAGCCCAAAGAAAATCAAACCCAAGCGCGTCGGCGCGGCTTTTGTGGCAGTTAATCCGCACGACGAAATTCTACTTAGGAAAAGAAAGGACACCGGCCTTCTCGCGGGCATGAGCGAAGCGCCGACGACCACATGGAACTCCAATCTGGACGGAGCCACCGGCCTGGAAGCCGCGCCCTTCGAGGCGGATTGGAAGCGCTGCGGCGACGTGCGCCATGTGTTCACGCATTTCGAGCTTGAGCTGACGGTCTACCGCGCGGATGCCGACATTCCAGCACCCCCCGGCCACTGGTGGTCGCTGAACTACAAGTCCGAAGCCTTGCCAACCTTGATGAAAAAGGTGATTGAAGCGGCGCTTGGGGATAAAATGAAGGGGCGGAAGATTCGTGATTGAAATCAACCATATCGTCTTCGACATCGGCAAAGTGCTGATCGCCTATGACACGGAAATTCCCTATCTGCGGCTCATTCCCGACGAGGCGGAGCGCAGACATTTCCTCACTAAGATCTGCACGCCCGCCTGGAACATCGAGCAGGATCGGGGCAGGCCTTGGCCGGAAGCCGAGGCGGAACTGATTGGGCTCCACCCGCAAAAGGCCCCCCTCATCCGCGCCTTCCGGCAGAACTGGCATCACATGGTCGGCCCCGCCATGGAGGATGTTGTCGCCATCATGCGCCGGCTCATCGCGGACGGCCATGATGTGACGCTGCTGACAAATTTCGCCTCCGACACCTACCGCGAATCCCTCAAGCGCTTTTCCTTCCTGAACGAGGCGCGCGGCGTGACGGTCTCGGGTGACGTGAAGCTCATCAAGCCCGACCCGGCGATCTACCAGCTGCATGCGGAGACCTTTGGCCTTGCTCCGGAAAAGACCCTGTTCATCGACGACAGCCTGCCAAACGTGCTCGCCGCGCATTCCTGCAGCTGGCATGCGGTGCAGTTCTTAAACCCACAGCAGCTGCGGCAGGACTTGAGTGCTATGGACCTTTTGCGTTCATGACTTGGAAGTCTGTCCGGCTGCGGACACGTTAATCGCTGATTCACTTATTTTTTGTTTTCCCGTCTGCTAGGTCGCCGGATTTACTTGTTTTCAGGCTCACGCGTCTAATCTTGCTGCGAACGATTAAACTGTGTGGAACTTTTTCAGAATAGCCATCCGAAATCGGTTCACGCGATAGAACTGCCAAGCGCAGCGGAGTATGGCATGCAGCTAATGAAGAACTGGCGGCGCGAAAAGCTCAGCAAGTTTGTGACTGAACGCTCGGGAGGCTTTGCCGTCACATTTGCGCTCACCGCAGTGCTGCTGGCGGGCGCGGCGGGGTTTGGGCTTGATCTGGCCCGCATCTCGTCCGTGCGCTCCAGCGTGCAGCAGGCATTAGACGCGGCGGTTCTGGCGGGCATTGGATACACTCCCGGCGCCGAGGCGCTGAGCGGGGTGTCCGGATATGGCGTCACGAACGAGGACAGAATTCAGACCGCCGTCAAGTATTTTGAAAGCGACACTGACAATATGGCGGATGTCTCAACCAAGAGTTTTGTCTTTGAAGGCGATGTTCTGGTCGGCCGCGCCACAGCCCGTGTTGAAACGACGCTGCTTGCTGTTCTAGGACCAAAATTCGCCGATGTCGCTCAGATTGCGAAGGCGACCAGCGGACCTTTCCGCGCGCCGGCTTGCTTCCTCGCCATGCACCCGCTGCGCAAACACACACTCGAGTTGAAAGGCTCCGTTTCGGTGATTGCGCCTGACTGCCATATTTATGGCAATTCGAGCCATCCGGATGATGTCGTCGACCCGCACACAGACGAAAATTTCCTGGTGGGAAAGTCGGTGCAGGCAGTCGGGTACGGCCACCACTACTTGGCAAACGTGACGCCGCCGGTGGAGCACGCGCCGGAGCTCATCCCCGATCCGCTGGCGGACTTTCCCATTCCCGCCGCTGGCGCCTGCCAATACACGGGCACAAAAATCACCGGCGGCGTCCACGCGCTCAATCCCGGCGTCTACTGCGGCGGGCTGTCGGTTTCAGGCGGCGCCGTGGTCACGTTGAGGCCCGGCCTCTACAACCTGACAGGCGGCGACTTCGCGGCGAACGGCGCCACCGTGAAAGGCGCAGGCGTGACAGTGTCCTTGGCGGATGATGACGTGCACATTGACTGGAATCAGGCTAACATTCAGCTCAGCGCGCCAAAGTCCGGACAATATGCCGGCCTGGCGGTGATCGGCAGCCGTGATCCCGCGAGCCACAATATGGAAGCCTCAACTGTGGACATACACGGCGTCATCTATCTGCTTCGCGGCGATTTCACATGGACCAACGCCGGCACTCCAACGGTCTCGGCATTGTGGACGGCCTGGATTGTCGACGGCATTTCATGGCTTGGCGAGGGCACAATCAATATCAACTTCAATCTGAAAGACAGCGACATTCCTTATCCGAAGGAACTGTATGTCATTCCAAGGCCCGGCACACAGCGGCTGGTGCAGTAGCTTTCAGCATTCCGCTTCAGACGCCATTTTCCGAAACGCCGCAACCGCCTCCGCCACAATCGCGCGCGGGATCATCCGCAGCGCGCGGCCGTCGAACGGCAGATGCTTGAGCTCGGACATGACGAGGGCCGCGACGGCGAAGGCCTGCGCGCGGTCGCGGGCAGCTTTCACTCCGCTGCGGTAGATTTGCCCGGAAAGCCAAAGCTTGTGAATAGCAAAAGCGCGCGGGTCGGGAACACCGAGCGTGAGCGGAAAGCCTCTTGCGTCGATCACTTTTTGTTCTAGGGCCGGCGCGTTTTCCAGCCAGACGAGGCCGGTGATCGGCGAAGGCTGCAAATCGCCTTTTTCTGGGTTAAAGGCATCTTTGCGCCAAGGCGGGTTTCTTTCCGGCTGTATGATGTCGACAAGAAATCCGTCATGATTGCGCGCCCGGAACGTCTGCCGCGTCAGCTCGAAAGAGCGATCGGCCGATTGAAGCACCCCAAGCAGCGTTTCGGCGCTCAGTTCCTCATTCGTGACGAAACGCAGCGGCGCGCGCGGGTCGAGAAGAAAGTCAATGTCCTCCGTTGACGTGAGGCCGGAGTCAAAAATTGACGCCGCCATGGCCTCATAGGCATAAAGCGCATGCGTGCCGACGATCTTGATGCGCTCAGAACCTATTCCTGCATTGTCGAACGCTCGGACAATGCGGGCGGAAACCGCCGGAAACCGGGCGATACCGCGCGCCATATTGGCCGCCGCCTGCAGCTGCATCTTTTTTTCCAGCGCTTTGACGCGCGATTTCGCATCCGCCCTTGCGCTGATGAATTTCTCTCTGATCAGCTCCGTTTCCTCGGAGCGGGGTCCAAGCGTCGTCTGCCTGCGCCGCCCGCGGTCATCGTAGGCTGACCGGTGCAGATATTCGCGGCCCTTGGCGCGCATCCAGACCATCGAACCGCGCGCCGACCGCGCACGCTGCCTCAGTTCGGAAAGCGACTCGAAGAGCTGCATCGTGTCGGAATATTCTCTGGCCTGCGCCATGTCGAAAAGCTTGTGCATAGACTTTCGAGTTTTAACAGTTGAAACAATTTTTTGTCTTAACTGTTAAAACACGCGACTGCGGCGGTTACAAGCATGTTTTAACAGAAAGCCAGACTTTTCAGAACTACTGTTAAAACTAGGTTTCTGGGGCAGCAGCGCGCTTGTCGGGCACAATGGGGAATTATCGCAGTTGAAACCTAATCATGACTCGACTGCGATAAGGCTTCACTTCTCACCCCGCCACGGCCATTGCATCCCTTGCCACGCGCCTGATCTCATCAATCTGCCTTAGCTTCCCTGCATCCTCATAGTGCCAGAACGTCCAGCCATTGCACGCGTCCAGCTCCTGCACCGTCGCTCCCATCTTGTGAATTGACCCGGCATGGCCGTTGACCGCCACCGTTCCATCCGCCCGCACGATGGCGGCGTGGCGGCGTTTGGTGTCGTAGAGGACCTGGCCGGGTTTGACCAAGCCGGCCTCTAGCAATGAGCCGAAGGCGACGCGCACTTCCGCGCGCTTGGCGGTCATCAACGTAAGCTCGGTGCGCGCGTGCGGATCGACTGAAGCGATGCGCTTCTCTGCGGCGTCAATGTATTTCTGCTCGCGCTCCATTCCGACGAAATTCCTGCCCAGACGCTTGGCCACCGCGCCGGTCGTGCCGGAGCCGAAGAACGGGTCGAGCACGACATCACCGGGCTTGGACGAAGACAGGATCACCCGCGCCAGGAGCGCTTCGGGCTTTTGCGTCGGATGGACTTTATCGCCGTTCCCGTCCTTCAGCCGCTCCGCGCCGGTGCAGATCGGGAACAGCCAGTCCGAGCGCATCTGAAGATCATCATTGGCGGCCTTCATCGATTCATAATTGAACGTGTAGCCCTTGGACTTCGCGTCCTTCGAAGCCCAGATCATTGTCTCATGCGCGTTCTGAAAGCGGCGGCCGCGGAAATTCGGCATCGGATTGTTCTTGCGCCAGACCACATCGTTCAAGAGCCAGAAGCCGATATCCTGCATGATCGAACCGACGCGGAAAATATTGTGGTAG